>JAABTZ010000086.1 GCA_011389605.1 Desulfobacteraceae bacterium | reverse complement strand
GTCCGTACGCAAAAAAGCCCTCATGGATGTCCTGGGCTATTTAATCTTCTTCTTCCCATTTTGTGTCATTATTGTGTGGCAGGGATATTATTTTGCCGAAAAATCCTGGGCAATGCGGGAAACCAGCTGGAGCGTATTTTCACCCCCCCTGTATTATATCAAAACGGTCATCCCGGTAACTGCTGCCCTATTGCTTCTCCAGGGCCTTTCCATTTTCATCCGAAGGATCATCGTGCTAATCAGGGGGGAGGAATTATGAGCGAGACAGCACTGGTCATCCTTATGTTTGCGGGCCTGTTGATCGGGTTGTTTATGGGCCACCCCCTGGCCTTTACCCTTGGCGGACTGGCTGTGATTTTCGGCCTTATCGGCTGGGGTCCTTCGGTGTTTTATATGTTTATGAACCGCATCTACGGGACCATGGACAATTATGTACTGATCGCCATCCCTTTGTTTATTTTCATGGCCCAGCTTCTGGATCGATCTGGAATTGCAGAAGAGTTGTTTGATTCCCTTCGTTATCTTTTTGGGCGCCTAAGGGGCGGTGTCCTGCTGGCCGTTATTCTGGTTTCCACGGTATTTGCCGCATGCACCGGGATAATAGGGGCTTCTGTGGTAACCATGGGGCTTTTGTCACTGCCGGTTCTTCTAAAATATGGATACCAAAAAGAAATCAGCACCGGTGGCATTGCTGCAGGGGGCACCCTGGGCATTCTGATCCCGCCGAGTATAATGCTGGTGGTCATGGCTGAGCAGGCCACACTTTCGGTGGGTGAGCTTTTTGCTGCAGCGGTTTTTCCGGGGTTTGTCCTGGCTTTTCTCTACTTGAGCTATATACTGATCGCCTGCGGCATAAATCCGGAGTGGGGGCCACCGGCCACCAAGGAAGAACTGGCAGCCATTTCGTTTGGAAAGGTGCTGCTAAAGGCCCTGAAGTCCCTGGCCCCACCGGCTATACTGGTGCTCGGAGTTCTGGGATCGATTTTCGCAGGTATTGCCACCCCCACTGAGGCTGCAGGTCTGGGGGCTTTTTTGACCTTTTTTATGGTAATCGCCTATCGCAAATTCACCTGGAGAGGTTTTTATGCTGCATGCCTTCAGACGGCCAAAACCAATGCGATGGTGATTTTCATTCTCTGCGGGGCCAGCTGCTTTACGGCAGTCTTTCTTGGAATCGGCGGAGGTGAAGTGGTTACAGATTTCATCGTGGGTTCAGGCCTGAGCAAATGGTCCATTTTTATTTTGATGATGGTAATTGTATTTTTTCTTGGCATGTTTATAGACTGGCTCGGTATTGTTTTGATCTGCTTCCCTATTTTCCTGCCCATTGCCGAACAGCTTGATTTCAATAAGGTGTGGTTTGTAATTATGATTGCCGTAAACTTGCAGGCGTCTTTTCTCACCCCCCCGTTTGGGTACGCGCTTTTTTATTTGTCGGGGATTGCACCCCCAGGAGTCAACCTGTCCCATATCTATCGGGGGATAATCCCTTTTGTGATACTGATGCTGATCGGGTTGTTTATTTGCGCTTTTTTCCCGCAGCTGGTTCTGTGGTTGCCCGGAGTATTGGTCATAAAATAGGATTTCAACCGGAGGTGGGCAATGGTGGATAGCTATAAAGATTTGTATCACAACTATACCTGGCAGATTCCCGATACGTTTAATATCGCAGAGGCCATATGCGACCGGCATGCCCTGGGAAATGACACAGCCCTTGTCTATGAAGACGACCATGGCCATGTGAGTCGATACACCTTCAGGGACCTGCAAAGACTTTCAAACCGGCTGGCCAATGCGTACACTCATTTGGGCATACAAAAAGGGGATCGCGTCGGAATCCTTCTCTCCCAGCAGCCCGAGACCCTTATTGCCCATCTGGCAGGATTTAAGGTCGGTGCCGTCAATATTCCATTATTTACTCTTTTTGGGCCTGAAGCCCTTGAATACCGGCTCAACAACAGCGAGGCAAAGCTTGTGCTTGCCGAATCGGCACAACTGGATAAAATCATAGAAATAAAAGACCGGCTTGCCCATCTGGAATCCATTATTTGTATCGGGAGATCCGGGGATTTAGGCCAAAACATCATTTCCTTTTCAGACACAGTTGAAAATGCATCAGACGAATTTAAAACAGTGCAGTCTTCACCCGAAGATCCGGCTTTAATTATTTATACTTCCGGTACCACCGGGCCGCCCAAAGGTGCGTTGCACGCACACCGGGTGTTGCTGGGGCACCTGCCGGGCGTTGAGGTTTCTCATAATTTTTTTCCGCAGTCCGGCGATTTTTTCTGGACACCGGCGGACTGGGCCTGGATCGGGGGGCTCATCGACGTGTTATTCCCCAGTTTGTACCATAAGGTTCCCGTGCTGGCCTGCCGGTTAAAAAAGTTTGATCCGGATGAGGCCCTGAAGCTCATGGCCCGCCACGGTGTCAGAAATGTTTTTCTGCCTCCTACAGCCCTGAAGATGATACGTGCGGCATCAGACCCGGAAAATTGCAGGAATTTGAATCTGCGGACTCTGGCAAGCGGGGGCGAGCAACTGGGAGAAGAAATTCTGGAGTGGGGGAGAAACCGTCTGGGACTGGAAATCAATGAATTCTACGGCCAGACCGAGGCCAATCTCCTTGTTTCCAATTGCAGCCAGATCATGCCGGTCAAGCCGGGCTCCATGGGCCGTGCGGTTCCCGGTCACCGGGTGGCAGTCATTGACAGGGATGGCAAAGAGCTTGCTGCGGGTCAGGAAGGAGAAGTGGCTGTGCGTCGTCCGGACCCGGTTATGTTTTTGGGATACTGGCGCAAACCTGATGCCACCAGTGACAAATTCATCGGTGAGTGGATGACCACCGGCGATACCGGGACCATGGATGAAGAGGGATATTTTTTCTTCAAGGGAAGAAATGACGACGTGATAACCTGTTCCGGCTACCGCATTGGCCCTTCTGAAGTCGAGGACTGCCTGCTCCGGCATCCGGCAGTTTCCCTGTCTGCGGTTATCGGCAAACCGGATGCCGTCCGGGGACAGATTGTCAAGGCATTTATCGTTCTCCGGGAAGGCAGGCAAGCCTCCGAAGAGCTGAAAAAAGACATCCAGAATTTTGTCAAGACTCGCCTTGCGGCCCATGAATATCCACGGGAAGTTGAGTTTATCAATGAAATCCCACTGACAGTTACCGGTAAGGTCAAAAGAATGGATCTAAGGGATATGGAAGAAAAGCGGATGCAAAAAAATCTGGACTGATGCCTGGTTCAGGAGGGTAATGAGGCCAAGTGACCGGAAAAAGAATCGGGAATGCCGTGCTTCTTAAGTTTCTTGTATAAATGGGTTCGGTGAATACCAAGCCTTTGTGATGCTTTGGCCTTGTTGCCGCCTGCCTCCTGAAGGGCATTGATCAGAACTTCTTTTTCTGTTTTTTCCATAAGGCTTTTTAATCCCCGGGCGCCCGTGCATACAGCAATCGGTTTTTGTCCTGCGCGCATATGGAAGGGAAAATCGGCGGCGGTAATTGTTTCATTTTTAATGCTTGATACTATTCTTTCCAGAATGTTTTCCAATTCCCGCACATTGCCCGGCCAGTGATAGGCACGCAGAATCTGTTCAGCATCTTCAGACAGGCCGGCTGTCGACATTGCCGCCTCACGGCCCAGCTGCCTTAAGATGTGTCGCGCCAGTTGCCTGATATCCCCGCTTCTTTCCCTCAAAGGGGGAATGTGGAGCGGGATGACATTGAGCCGGTAATACAAATCGTTGCGAAACAGTTTTTCTTCAATCATTTTTTCCAGGTTTCGATTTGTGGCTGCAATAAGGCGGAAATCCGATTTGATAACCTTGGTGCCGCCCACCCTTTCAAACTCCTTTTCTTCAAGCACCTGCAGCAGTTTTGGCTGCATTTGCAGGGGCAGTTCCCCGATTTCATCAAGAAAGACCGTACCACGGTTGCCCAACTCAAATTTCCCGGGTTTGCCCTTGGGCAATGCTCCGGTAAAAGCACCCCCGGTATAGCCAAACAGCTCGGCTTCCAAAAGATCCCTGGGGATAGCCGCGCAGTTGATGCGCACAAAGGGATGCATTTTCCTGGCGCTGGCATGGTGAATAGCCTGGGCGAAAATTTCTTTGCCAGTGCCGCTTTCTCCGCTGATCAAAACGGAAAAATCGTTTTCTGCGGCCCGCCGGGCGTTTTCTTTCAGTTCCACAATGCCGGAAGACTCTCCCACAATGCTGTCAAAGGTATAGCGGGTGGAGCGCAGATTCATCAGCTCCTGTTCATACATTTCCACCTTGGACTGGAGCAAAGACAACCGTGCGGCAAGATCACCGACTTCCCTGGCATCTTTGAACATGACCTGACCGTAGACCGCAACGATTTTGCCGGCTTTACGGATTGGAATCCTCTGGACCACCATGTTCTGGCCGCTGATCCACTGGGTTTGATTGACTTCAGCCTTTCCCGTTCTGGCCACGATATGCATCCGGGAATGTTCCAGCACCTGTGTGCAGTGCCGGCCCACCTGGGCTGCCGGATCCATGCCCAGAAAATCACCGTAGGGTTTGTTCATGTAAATGACATACCCCTGCGGATCGGTGATCAAAACCCCGTTATAAATATTGTCCAGGATAAGTTCATAGAGTTCCGGCTGGCTTATCATGATTTTATTCATCCGCCTTATTTAATTGGCAAACCCTTATGTATCAAAACAGATTCATGTATTTAATTTGATTCAACCCTGAAAAATAAGGCTGACACGCTCGTAAAAGTCGGTTTTAAGATGGCGCCGCAAAAAGTTCAAGATCAAGGCTTGCGCGATTTCGAAGAATGCAGTGTACTTAGCAGTACGTGAAATTCTTCAGAAATCGCGCGTAACGCAGATATTTGACTTCCACCTAAACTGAGCGTTTCAGATTTTTAAAAGCAATTAATTTTAAAGGATAACATCAAGTTATATTTTAAAAATCTGAAACGTTCAGTTTAGGTTCCAGGGAAATCATTTTTTTTGCGTTCTGACGAAATTGCACCTCGTTGCCCTGACGGCGGTGCGGAAAAGCGGGTTTTCGAGCGGAAATTGAGGCTCCAGGGGGCTCCTGGAGCGAGGAAACTCCTTTTCCGTGCCGCCGATCAGCCAGGGAGCTTATGGATTTACTTTCTGCAAAAATACCTCCGTGGGCGGGATAAGCAGCTTTTTACGGCGCCATCAGGCTTTATTTCTTATTTCGGTTTATTTTCCCTCACTAAAAATCAGATTGTATTGATTACCAACAAAGCAATATGAAATTACAATTATCTTTATATGTATCAGAATATCTACACCTATACAAGAGACAATTGGACATGGTTCATTTACAGAAACGGTTATCATTCGAAAATCAATCTATAACAAACTGTTTTTTTATTTTATATCTTCTTTGATAAAATTTTTTTGTGGTTAACTACTCAATATTGGTTTGTTTTTTGCATACACTTTATTGTTAGATAATACAACCTAATACATAATACATAATACAAAAAGCATTTCCAGGAATCCAAGAAATTCTTTAAACGGCAGTAACATTTTTTCCGGACCTTTGCTTTGGATAGATGGCCCGGTTGTCAACTTGTGAAATAATTAAATCAGACTTGGAACCCCAACAGGAGAAAACCATGGACTTAAGCGAACCTGTAATCCGTTTAAAGGACATCCTGCTGCTTGAAGACCCCCTTTTTAATCCCGGTCACATATGCATTGTAACCGGCGCCGGAACAGGCATCGGCCGGGCCGCCGCCCTGGCTGCGGCTGCCAATAAACTGACGGTTCTTGGCGCCGACATCAATGAACAGGAGGGGGAAAAGACAACGAAAATGGCAAGCGAGCTGGGCGGGCAGATGCACTTTTTAAAAGCCGATCTGACCGCTGACGCTGACATTGAAAATGTGATTGCAGAAGCCTCAAAGCTTGGCCAGATTAAATACCTGATCAACATTGCCGGCATCCAGCACATTGATCCGGTTGAAAATTTCCCCATGGAAAAATACGATATGATGCAGCGCCTCATGCTGCGTGCGCCATTTTACCTTTCCCGGCTGGCAATTCCCTACATGAAAAAAAGCTCTGACGGCATCGGTGTTATCGCTAACATGGCTTCGGTGCACGGCCATATTACAACCCGCAACAAAGCTGTTTACAATATCACCAAATTTGGTTTAAGAGGTCTCTCCCAGTCCATTTCCGCGGAAGGCGAGGGCAAAATTCGCTCTTTTACGTTAAGCACCGGATTTGTAAAAACCCCGCTGGCGCTCAATCAGATCCCCGCCCAGGCCCGACAAAGAGGGATATCCCAGGAAAAAGTGGTCACTGATGTAATGATGGGCCAATCAAGGGTCAAGGAAATGATGACACCTGTTGAAGTTGCCAATCTTTTTATTTTCGGGATATCGCAGAATGCCAAATACCTGGTGGGCGGCGACATGCTCTTTGACGGGGGTATGGTACTGACATACTAAACTAATAAAAAAACGGCATCGGATCCCTATGCACTTTTTTGCGCACAATTTGATATCAGCACCCTCTTTTGGTATTACCAATTTATGTATCACTTTAACAAATATTTTTGGCTGTATCTTCCAAACATCTTTCACGCACTTTAATTGCAAAATAATTTATATAAAATTCAATAACAAAGCATGCCTTTAAAATTTTTTCTTGACATCGCCGGCATGGCTTGAAATATATATTATCATGGTATTACCAATTTAAACATTGCTATTGAATTAAAATCAGGCCCGCGGCAAACAGCAGTCAAAAAAATTCTCCAACGATTTTTCAAGGCCTGTTTTTTTTGTTTCAAAGGTAAACATCATTAACTTATATGAGTGCCTTTCACCTGAAAAGACAATGTCTTTATGCACCAGAGGTGCTGCAGCCGGGTTTGATTGCAAAGCCGGGGCAAACATCCCTCAATAACCTTAAATCCCTAAGGAGGTAACTATGCGTCGCATTCTTTCCACCCTGATCATCCTTTTTTTCATTTTTGGCATACCCCTGGGCCAATGCCTGGCCGCTGATGAAGAAAGGGGTAAGTTCGGTACTGATCCACGGCACGAAGAGGCCAAGCGTATCGACTACGAGGTCTCAGACCAGAAAATCCGCTGGAAAATGGTCATGCCATGGTCCAAAGGGCTGCTTTTCTACGACGTAGCCCAGCATTTTGCAGACTCCGTGCGCCTGGCCTCTGCCGGCCGGCTTGATATCCGCGTGTTTGCAGCAGGCGAACTGGTCCCGGCCATGGAGTCATTTGATGCCGTCAGCTCCGGCTCCGCTGATGTTGGGCATGATTGGCCGGGCTACTGGAAGGGCAAAAACGAGGCTTTCGTGGCTTACGCATCCGTACCTTTCGGGCTTGACCCTGAGGGCTACAATGTCTGGCTCTACGAGATGGGCGGTGCCGAGATGATGGACGAGCTCTACGGCAAGTTCAACATGAAGGCTTTTCCCGGCGGCAATGTGGGCCAGGAACTTGGGCTTTTCTCCAGCAAAAAGGCTACCTCGATGAAAGATTTCAAGGGCCTGCGCGTTAGAACACCGGGCTGGTACATGGACATCCTGACCAATCTGGGCGCTTCGGTCTCCCCCCTGCCCGGCGGGGAAATCTATCTGGCCCTTGAAAGGGGCGTAATTGATGCTGCGGAATTTTCCACCCCGAGCATTACTTACCCCATGGGTTTTGACCAGATCACCGATTACGTGATCATGCCCGGCGTTCATCAACCTTCCTGCCAAAGCGCCATTTTCATTAACAACAAGTCATGGGAAAAACTCCCCCGGGATCTGCAGGAGATTGTCAAGATCTGCGCCAAGGAAACCCAGCTGTGGAGCACGGCCTGGAGCGAGCACCTCAACGCCAAAGCCATCAAACTGCTTAAAAAGAACGTGGAATTCGTGAAACTCGACAGAGACGCCAGAATCGAGTTTGCCCAGGCGACCAAAAAATACCTGGAAGAAGTCAAGAAAAAACACCCTGATGCAAAAAAAGCCCTGGAATCCCAGGAGGCCTTCAAGGAACTGTTTGCTGAATGGCGTGATCTGCGAAGCGGCGTTGAGCCATACCCCATTGACATGTACATCGATGGCAAAATGGGCGAGCACTAAGATACAGTCTATGTAAACCATTCTCTCGCCGCAGGCAGGAAGGGGGAGCAGCAGCCCCCTTCCTGTTATATTTATTTTGCTTCTCCTTTTTTATTAAAGCCAAGGAGCAAGGAGCGCTGCAACATGATTAATAAAATTACAAAAAGCATCGACAGTTTCCAGGACTGGTTTGGCTACCTGACGGCCATGCTGATTTTTCCCATGACCGCTATTATCATCTATGAAGTCTTCATGCGCTACATCTTCAATCGCCCGACCTCCTGGGGCTTTGAGCTGACAACTTATCTCTACGGTATTCACTTCATGCTGGGGCTTGGCTATACCCTGATGTACAACGGCCACGTACGGGTGGAGGTCTTTGTAACGCTTTTATCCAGGCGCAAGCAGCAAATTATCAGCATTTTGTGCAACTTGTTCCTGCTTCTCCCGGTTTTCAGCCTGTTCTGCTACGCAAGCTGGTCCTATGCATGGACATCCGTTGTGCGCAATGAAAAGAGCTGGACATCCTGGGCGCCGCCGCTGTATCCCTTCAAGCTGCTCATGGCGCTGGGTTTCTTGATGTTTGTTATCCAGGGGGTATCTGTGCTGTTGAAAGAAATTCAGGCTTTGCGAAACGGCGATGAATAGCTGCCGCCGGACACCGACTGTCCGTTCGACAAAATTTAACCTCCATTAGCAAATAAGGTAGTCCATTATGTACTTTAGCCCTGAATTCATGGCTGTGGCCATGTTTGCCACGCTGATAGTATTTATTACCCTGGGCCATCCCCTGGCCATTACCCTGGCTGCTGTTGCCACTATTTTTGGCCTGATAGACAACGGGTTTAACTTCGGGATTCTTTTCAACCTGTTTTGCAGCAACAGCTGGGGGACATTTAATGCCTACACCCTGGTGGCCCTGCCCCTGTTTATTTTCATGGCCCAGCTGCTGGATAAATCCAAGGTTGCGGAAAAACTTTTTGAAGTCCTCTACCTGGACCTGGGAAGCATCAAGGGAGGACTGGGTATCGCCGTTGTCGTGGTCTGCACTATATTTGCCGCCACAACCGGCATCATCGGCGCATCCGTTGTGGCCATGGGACTTCTGGCCGCTCCGCCGCTGATCAACAAGGGATACCAGAAGGAGATGGCCAGCGGCATTATC
>JAABTZ010000009.1 GCA_011389605.1 Desulfobacteraceae bacterium | reverse complement strand
ATACAAGGAAGATGCAGACTGGCTATAGCCAACTATGCGAGGCTGCATCTGAGGCAGTAGATGCTGTGAAATAAAAAGTCCTGGAGGGTTTCTGATTTTTAAAATATAAATTGATGTTATCCTTCTTAAACTCCGAACCAATTAACTCAGAAAGTTTGATACCGGGTGATCAGGGCAGATGACGAAAAAAACAGGTGCATGACCGGATACATGGATTTTCCCTGGCTGATTGCGCACCGGGGGGCCATGGCTGAAGCTCCGGAAAACGGGCAAGCAGCATTTGATCTTGCCTTTTTTAGGGGAGTGGACGGCATAGAGTTTGACGTGCAGTTGTCTGCCGATAATGTGCCGGTGATTTTCCATGACGATACTCTGGTCAGGACAGCCGGTATTAAAGGAAGCATTTCCGACCATACTCTTGAAGATCTGCGTCAGCTGGATATGGGTATATGGTTTTCAGATAAATATTCCGGCAGCCGTATAATGACCCTGGCAGAAGTGCTGCAAAGGTATTGTCACCAGGGAATCCTGATGATAGAGCTTAAATCCGTGTCTGGCGGGCAAAGACTTTCGGGTGGTTTAAATCTTCTGGCCAGAAAGGTTGCGGAAGATATCCTGGTTCATGTTCCCGCAAACCGGAAACAAAACATCTTTATCCTCAGCTTTGATGCTGATATGCTGGCAGATGTTCATTGGCTTCTCACGGATCTTTGCTTTGTACTTAATATCCGCAAACCCTGGCTGTTTTCAACAGCTTTGAAACAGGAAATCAGGCGCATGCTTTGGGGATACTGTCTTGCGTTTAAACGGGTCACGGGTAAATTTGTTAGACAAAGTCATGCTGCCGGAAAAACCGTGGCCGTATACTCCTGCAATCATCCGGATGACGCGGATCAGGCTGCGGTTATGGGAGTCGACGTTATAATGACGGATGCTCCTGCGCAGGTGGTAAAGGCATTCAGGTCCGGGCATTGAGTTTAACAGGAGGTGATTGTGGCATATAAATCTGATGACGCTGTAAAAAGCTGCTTATCCCGCCCACGGCGGTATTTTTGCAGAAAGCAAATCCATAAGCGCCTTGGCTGATCGGCGGCACGCAAAAGGAGTTTCCTCGCTCCAGGAGCCTGCTGGAGCCTCAATTTCCGCTCGGAAACCCCCTTTTCCGCACCGCCGTCAGGGCAACGAAGTGCAATTCCGCCAGAGCGCAAAAAAATGATTTCCTTGGAAGTAATCCCCCCGGGCCGAGGCCCGGAGCCGGGATATAACAGTAATTTTTTTTGAAGTTACTTAGAAGTCCAATATCTGCGCTGCGCTGAATTCCTCGGTATTTGCGCGCCTTGATCTTGAACTTTCTACAACGGCATCTGAGAACCGGCTTTTTACAGGTGCATCAATCATGGGGACTGCAATGAAAGTTATTTTCAGCGATTATTTTTATCATTCTTATACATCAGATCCTGCTGCCGCCCCTGGCCGCATGGAGGCCATTGTTGATCACCTGCCTTCGTATGTGGAAATGGTGGATGCAGAGTTTGCACCGGAAGAACAGATCCTGCTGGCCCATTCCGAAATTCATGTTGAAAATGTCCGTAGAAAAAATCTTTATGATGTTGCCGCCCTGGCCGCGGGCGGCGCTGTCCAGGCAGCCCGTATTGGTCTTTGCCAACCGGCTTTTGCAATTATCCGGCCTCCCGGCCATCATGCTTCAATGGATAATTCCTGGGGATTTTGCTATTTCAACAACATGGCAATTGCTCTTTTGACCCTTAAGTCCGAAAGCCTGATTAATGCAGCGCTGATCCTTGATTTTGATCTGCATTTTGGAGACGGCACAGTAAATATTCTTGGAGATTCAGACTGGGTTCAGATTTCCAACCCGTCAAAAAATTCAAGACAGGCCTATCTTCAGGAAGTGGAGCAGGTGCTTTCGGGCAGCACAGCTGATATGATTGGCATTTCCGCAGGGTTTGACAACCATATGCAGGATTGGGGGGGGATGATGGAAACCCGTGATTATTATATTATAGGCAGAATGGTGAAAAAGGCAGCACATGACCGGAGCGGCGGCTGCTTTGCAATACTAGAAGGCGGTTATAATCACAGTGTTCTGGGGAACAATGTCGCCTCCCTGATAAACGGCATGGCAGAGCCTGTTGACTGATGGGCGACATTTTACGGGTTTGTAAATTTTGATGCACTCGTAAAAAGTCGATTTCGGACGACAAAGTAAAAAGTTCAAGATCAAGGCGCGCAAAATCCCGAGGAATGCAGCGTACTTATCCGTACGTGAAATTCCGAGGGATGAAGCGCAACGCAGATATCGGACTTTTTACGAAGCCGTCAACTTTAATTACGGGATGGGCATGGGAAAAATACATTTAAATAACGATCCTTTCCGTGAGCTGACCTGGGGGGATCTGACTGCCTGGGTTGGCAGGGATTTGCTTGATCTGGGAAGAGAGCTGCAGCGCAAAGGCGCGGTCAAGCAGTTGTCTAAAACCCATCAGGGTGGTTTGCTGGCTTGGATTCAGGCTGAAGAAGTCTTTGCCACGCATGTCGGTTTTGACGACAACGAGCTTTTGTGCCGCTGCGGCTGCCAGGGTGGTGGCGCATGTGAGCATGGAATTGCCATCATACTTGAATATATTTCCTATTTGAAAAAAAACATGCCGGTTCCCACGGTACCGCCCAATGATCAGAGGTTTTATCTTCTTTGACGGCACCGTAAAAGTCCAATATTAAAAGAAAGGATCCACAGTGCGCGTAGGGATCGGCTACGATATTCATCAAATGGTAACAGGCCGGCGCCTTGTATTGGGAGGGGTGGAAATTCCTTACGAAAAAGGCCTGCTGGGTCATTCTGACGCAGATGTGCTGGTGCACGCTGTTTGTGATGCAATCCTGGGAGCATCCGGTCTTGGGGATATCGGCCGGCATTTTCCTGACACTGATCCGGCTTACATGGGTATTTCAAGCATGCGCCTGCTTAAATGGTCCTGGCAGAAAGCCTCGGCGAGGTATAACACCATTTCCAATATTGATACCACCATATTCGCACAGCAGCCACGGCTTTGCGGGTATGCAGACAAGATGGCAGCAAACATGGCAGAGTGCCTGTGTCTGGAACAATCCCGGGTAAATGTCAAGGCTACAACAACAGAAAAGCTCGGGATAATAGGCCTGGGTTCTGCCATGGCGGCCATGTGCGTGGTATTGCTTGAATAATGCGTTATCAGGTTTGACGGCTTCGTAAAAAGTCCAATATCTGCGTTGCGCGCGATTTTTCAGAATTTCACGTACGGCTAAGTACGCTGTATTCTTCAAAATCGCGCAAGCCTTGATCTTGAACTTTTTACAAAGCCGTCTAAAAGCGACTTTTTACGGTACCATCCAAAACTTATTTTTTACGAAAGCATCAGGTTTAGTTTAAAACAGAGATGCATTTATAAAATAAACAGCAAACGGATGAAAACATATGACAATTAAAGTGTACAATACCCTGGGCCGTTGCAAGCAGGAGCTTGTGCCTCTCAGGCCGGGACGGATCCGGATGTATGTCTGCGGACCAACGGTCTATGATTCCTGTCATATAGGACATGCCCGATCCGTAGTGGTCTTTGATGTCATATACCGGTATCTCAAAGCCCGGGGCTATGATGTATATTATGTTCGCAACTTCACCGATGTAGACGACAAGATCATCAACAGGGCCAATGAACTTGGAATTTCCTGTGAAGCTCTGGCAGGGCAATACATTGACGAGTTCCACGTGGATATGAAAGCCATTAATATGCGCCCTCCTGATATGGAGCCTCTTGCTACAGGCCATATTTCCCAGATTATTGAAATTGTTGGTCTGCTCATTGAAAAAGGCTATGCATATGAAGCACAGGGAGATGTGTTTTTTTCCGTGCAGAAATGGCCGGAATACGGCAAACTGTCAGGCCGGCGTTTAGAAGATATGGAAGCCGGGGCCAGGGTTGAGGTGGATCATCGAAAACACAGCCCATTTGATTTTGTACTGTGGAAGGCCTCCAAGCCCGGCGAGCCCGCCTGGGAAAGTCCCTGGGGCAAAGGAAGGCCGGGATGGCATATAGAATGCTCGGCCATGAGTGCGCAGTATCTGGGCGAAACCTTTGACATACACGGCGGCGGAAAAGACCTTATTTTCCCGCATCATGAAAATGAAATTGCACAAAGCGAGGCGGCTTTCGGGAAAACATCTGCCAGTTACTGGATTCACAACGGATTTATCAACATCAATCAGGAGAAAATGTCCAAATCCCTGGGCAATTTTCTTATGATCAAAGATATCGTGAAAAAATGGCATCCGGAAGCTTTGCGTTTATTCATTGTTTCCAGCCATTACAGATCTCCCCTGGATTATACCCGGCAGGCCATGGCAGAAGCATCTGCTTCACTTGATAAAATATACGGCCTGCTGGAACGGGTTGCCCATGTATTTGATCATTGGCCCCCGGAGACGGAGGACTCAGGAGACCATGAGAAATCGGATTCAGGCACTGATCTCTGGCAGAGGTTTTGTGACGCCATGGACGATGATTTCAACACCGCAAGGGCAATGGGGTTATTGTTTGAAGCCGTTCGAAGTCTTAACCGGCAGATAGACGAGCAGGGGGCCGGGTCTGCATGCCTGAGTCCCGGCGGCCGTGCCAGAATTGCTGACATGCTGCGTATCGGGGATGTTCTTGGCCTTATGGAAGATTCGCCCGCCCGTTATTTTCAAATGCGCAAGCAGGCCGTGCTCGATTCCCAGGAAATTGATCCTGAATGGATAGAAGAGAAAATCCGGCAACGCAAAGATGCCCGTAAGGCAAAGGATTTTGCACTGGCAGACCAAATCCGCGATGAACTCCAGGCCCTGCATATCACACTTGAAGACAGACCCGAAGGAACCATCTGGAAGCATGGCGATGGAAAAACGTAAATTCGCCCTTAAAACAGAGATGACGCCTAAGGGAGACCAGCCAGGGGCCATCCGGAAATTGAGCCGAAACGTGAAAAACGGCTTTGCCCACCAGGTAATGCTCGGGGTTACCGGTTCCGGCAAAACCTTTACCATGGCCAATATTATTGCCGATGCGCAAAAACCAACCCTGGTCATTGCGCCCAACAAGACTCTGGCCGCTCAGCTGTATAATGAATTCAGGTCTTTTTTCCCGGACAATGCCGTTGAATATTTTGTCAGTTATTACGACTACTACCAGCCTGAAGCCTATCTGCCAGTCTCTGATACCTATATCCAGAAAGATTCATCAATAAATGAGATGATCGATAAAATGAGGCATTCCGCAACCCGCTCCGTGCTGTCGAGAAAAGACGTGCTGGTTGTGGCAAGCGTCTCCTGCATTTTTGGCCTGGGCGCACCCGAGGACTATCTGGCCATGCGCCTGGACCTGGACGCTGATATGGAGATGACGCGTGAAAAGCTTTTGTCTGACCTGGTTGAAATGCAGTATCAGAGAAATGACATGGATTTTTACCGTGGCGTTTTTCGTGTCCGTGGAGACAGGGTGGAGATTTTTCCCGCCTATGAAGAAGACATGGCTGTGAGGGTGGAATTTTTCGGCGACGTGATCGAGGCTGTATCAGAGATCGATCCACTGACCGGCAAGGTCAAAAAGCGTGTAAACGGCACCACTATTTACCCGGCCAGCCATTATGTTACAGGACGGCGGAGCCGCAGGCGGATTATCGACGACATTCAGGAAGAATTAAAGCACAGGATCGATTTTTACAGGGATGCGGGAAAGGCCGTGGAAGCCCAGCGCATAGAAGAGCGAAGCCGCTATGACATGGAAATGATCCTTGAGCTGGGTTACTGCAACGGTATTGAAAACTATGCAAGGCACATCACCGGCCGGGCACCGGGACAGCCGCCGCCGACGCTGCTGGACTATTTTCCGGAAGATTTTCTTCTTTTTATTGATGAAAGTCATATCAGTGTACCACAGCTTCGGGGAATGTATAACGGTGATCGGGCCAGAAAGCAGACCCTTGTGGAATATGGATTCCGGCTGCCCTCTGCCTTGGATAACCGGCCCTTGAGGTTTGACGAGTTTAGCGCACGGGTTTCCCAGGTGATTTACGTATCTGCAACCCCTTCTGAATACGAACTGGACAAAGCAGGAGATGCGGTAGTAGAGCAGATCGCGCGTCCCACGGGTCTTATTGATCCGCAAATCGAGATCAGAAGTGCTGAAAACCAGGTTGATCATCTGTATTCAGAAATCCAGCTCCGGACAGCTGTTAACCAGAGAGTGCTGGTCACCACCCTGACAAAGCGCATGGCAGAGGACCTGACTGAGTACTACACGGACCTGGGCGTGAGGGTGCGCTACCTGCATTCAGACATAAAGACCCTTGAGCGCATTGAAATTATCCGGGATCTGAGGGCCGGTGAATTTGATGTGCTTGTTGGTATAAATCTTCTCCGGGAAGGACTTGATATTCCCGAAGTCTCCCTGGTGGCCATCCTGGATGCTGACAAGGAAGGTTTTCTGCGTTCAGCCCGGTCCCTTATTCAGACCTGCGGACGTGCGGCACGAAACGTCAATGGAACGGTGCTGATGTATGCCGACAGGGTGACAGCAGCCATGGAGCATGCCATGGAAGAAACCAGACGGAGACGGCGAATTCAGAAAAACTACAATGAAAAACATCATATAATTCCAGCCACCATTGAAAAATCGCTGGTTTCAGCCTTTGGGTCTCCCTATGAAAAATCAGGAAAGCAGGCTCCCCCTGATCATATGGCTGAAGCAACGTCTGTCTATGCTTCGGATCAGCAGCTTGAAAAGCAGATCAGGGACCTGGAAGCCAGAATGCGCAAGGCTGCTGACAACCTGGAATTTGAAAAAGCCGCCCGGTACCGCGACAGGGTTAATGCATTGAAAAAAATGATGGTGTTTGATTTTGAAGCCGCAGTCTGATTATCAGCAGCAATGCCCGGATACGGAAAGCCCGGATGATGCCTTAAAAGACAAACTTGCCAGGACCCCCAAAAGTCCCGGGGTATATTTGATGAAAAACGCTTCCGGCAAAATCATTTATGTGGGCAAGGCCTCAAGTCTTAAAAACCGGATTCGTTCCTATTTTTCAGGTTCTCCGGCCCGTACCGACGCCAAGACAGGTGTGCTGGTCAAACATGTTACTGATTTTGAAACCATTGTCACGGCCTCTGAAACCGAGGCTCTGATCCTGGAATCCAATCTGATAAAGCGTTACCGGCCCAGATACAATGTTATTTTAAAAGATGACAAGAGGTATCCATCCCTGCGAATGGATTTAAGCCAGCCTTATCCGAACCTGACCGTGGTGCGAAAGACCAAAAAGGACGGCGCTCTGTATTTTGGTCCTTATGCTTCGGCAGGTGCGGTCAGGCAGACTTTGAAAATGATCCACCGGGTGTTTAAACTGCGAAAGTGCAAGTCTTCCAATGTAAAGCCCCGCTCGCGCCCATGTTTGAACTATCAGATCGGAATTTGTCTGGCACCTTGCTGTTACATGGTAGACCCGGAAGAGTACAGAAAAATAGTTCACGAGGTTCGCATGTTTCTTCAGGGCCGTACCCCGGATTTGATCGGCAGGATTCGGGCGCAAATGCATCAGGCCGCGGAAATCCAGGATTATGAAGCCGCGGCCCAGTTCCGCGATAAGATGCATGCCCTTGAAAAAACACTGGAAAAGCAGGTAGCAGTCACCACGGATTTTGTGGACCGGGACGTAATAGCAGTGGAGCGCCTGGATGAAAAAGCCATGGTAATGCTGCTAAAAGTACGAAACGGGTATCTGCAGGGAATGCGTGATTTTTTAATAACAGATGCCATTTCCGAAGCTACTGAGATTCTCGGGGCTTTTATAAGACAGTACTACGAAGATACAGAAAAAGTGCCTGATGAAATTTTAATGCAATTTAATCCCCCTGACAAAGAGTTGTACGTTAAATGGCTTGCCCAGCTGCGGGGCCGCAGGGTGCTGCTCCACACACCGGTGCGCGGTGAAAAGAAACGCCTTGTGGAAATGGCGGCCCAAAATGCCCGCCAACGGCTCAAATCCATTGTTGAAGAAGAAAGCTCTGCAGCAAGTCTGCTTTCCGGTCTGCAAAAGCGTCTGGGCATGGAAAATTATCCCCGGCGTATCGAGTGCTTGGATAATTCAGGATTGTTTGGTACAGACCTGGTGGCCGGACTGGTGGTTTTTGAAAACGGGGTTCCGAAAAAATCTCATTACAGGCACTACACCATTGCCGGAGTATCTGGACAGGACGACTACGGATGTATGCGGGAAGTTCTGTTTCGCAGGTTTTCGGGCCCGGAAGACGAAAAACATCTACCCTATCCTGACCTGCTGATGGTCGACGGGGGCAAGGGCCAGCTAAACATTGCTCTTGCTGTTTTAAAAGAACTGGACATCTCTGATCGGTTTGCAGTAATTGGAATTGCGAAAAAAGACGAGGCAAGGGGTGAGGCCCGGGATAAAATTTATCTGCCGGGTCGTGCCAACCCTGCTAATTTTCAGCAGCACCCAGGCCAGCTGCATCTGCTTGAGCAAATCCGGGACGAAGCTCACCGCCGGGCTGTCTCCTTTCACAGAAAGCGGCGAAACGCCAGGGGCCTTCATTCGGCCCTGGATGACATTGCCGGAATCGGTCCGAAACGAAAAACGATTTTGCTTAAGCATTTCGGGAGTATAGAGGCAATTGCCACGGCTGGGGAAGATGAACTCGCCGCCCTGCCTGGCATGACCAGAAAGGCTGCCAGGGCTTTGCATCTAAATTTGATGGCACCGTAAAAAGTCCAATATCTGCGTTACGCGCTATTCCTTAAAATTTTACGTACGGCTAAGCACGCTGAATTTTTCGGAATCGCGCAAGCTTTGATTTTGAACTTTTACAAAGCCGTCTAAAAGCGATTTCCAAGGAAATCATTTTTTTGACCCAGTTACCAGGAGAGCATATGTCCATCCAGGGAAGTCTTGACACATTTGATCTCTCAAACCTTCTTCAGATGATTAAGTACGAAAGAAAAAGCGGAAGGCTTACCATCAGCTCAGGGCAAAACCAGGTCCAGTTTCTCATGCAGGACGGAGATATAGTGTTTGCCACGGAATCGCGCAAAACAAACCGGATCGGACAATTGCTTGTGAGCAACGGTATTATCAGTTCAACGACCCTGGATGCGGCTTTGGCAGTAAGCCGGGAAAAAAAGCAGGGAATCGGCAAAACCCTTGTGGAACAGGGCAGAATTACTGTTGCCGAATTAAACGGCTTTTTGCTCAGGCAGGCTGAAAATTCCATATATAATGTTTTTTTGTGGGGATCCGGGCAATTCATATACAAAGACGAGGACCTGGACCTGAAAAAAATCGTTGGCAGTACATTTAACACTATGAATATACTTCTGGAAGCCTCACGCCGGATCGATGAACTGGAGGTATTGAAAAAGCAGGTTCCCGATGAGGATGCCGTTTTAACGCCCTGCAGTTATGGGAAAAAAAACCTGGATATTGAGCTCAACATTGAAGAACTGCTGCTGCTGTCCATAGTTGACGGCAAAAAAGCTGTACGCCAGGTAATCGAGGAAATCGGATGGGATGATTTCACCGGATACGCTATTATACATTCCCTGGTTTCGGCCGGTGAAATCGAATTGCTCAAGCCCATGTCCGCTGAAAAACTTGCCGAAAAAGCGGTACAGCAGCTAAAGGGTGTTGATGGCAGGCAATTTAGGCAAACCCTTGATTCACTGAATCTCACCCGCAGCAGTCTTCTTCGTCTGGCCCTGACCAGGCTTTTCCGGGATGCGGCATCCCCGGATCTTCTTCTTGAGGCAGCTGCCAAGGAAGCCGGGAAAATATCGGATTCAACCGAAAAAGCCAGTCTCAGGCAAATGCTTGAAAACACAGGCACATCTTTTTTAAAAAACCTGCTTGAGCTGTTGTGGCAGGCAGTAAATAAAAACGTCTAAAGAGCTAAAGAGCCGCCATGGCATCCACCAGGGAACGGACCGCATCGGCGGATTTCTGCAGGGCTGCAGCTTCCTCATCGGTGAGTTTTATTTCAACAACCTGTTCGATGCCTGTGCTGCCAAGCTTTACCGGCACACCTATAAAGAGGCCTTTTATGCCGTATTCGCCTTCCAGCATTGCCGCGCACGGCAGGATTTTTTTCTTGTCCTTTAATATGGATTCAGCCATTTCCACGGCGGCGGAAGCAGGCGCGTAAAAGGCGCTGCCCGTTTTGAGAAGTGAAACGATTTCCGCCCCGCCGTTACGGGTACGGTCCACCAGGGCGTCAATACGGTCCCTGCTCATCAATTCCGTAATGGGAATACCGGCAACTGTTGAAAAACGGGGGAGGGGCACCATGGTATCCCCGTGACCGCCCAGTACAAATGCATGGGTGTTTTCCACTGAAACATTTAATTCCCTGGCAATAAAGGTGCGGAACCGGGCAGAATCAAGCACGCCGGCCATGCCCAGGACCTTTTTTTTGTCAAAGCCCGAGGCCTCATAAGCGACGTGGCACATGGCATCCAGGGGATTGCTAACAATTATGAGAATTGCATCAGGCGATTTTTCAGCAACACTGCGGGCGACATTTTTCATTATATCAGAATTGGTTTTAAGCAGGTCGTCGCGGCTCATACCGGGTTTTCTGGGGATGCCGGCTGTGATGATGACAATATCGGAGTCCGCTGTTTGCTCATAGCTGTTGGTGCCGACGAGACCGGAATCGTGTTTTTCAACCGGCGCTGCTTCAGCCAGGTCCAGGGCTTTTCCCTGGGGCAGGCCTTCGGCAATATCGACCAACACCACATCGCACAGCTGTTTTTCAGCCAGTCGCTGGGCCGCGGTTGCTCCCACATTGCCGGCACCCACAACAGTTACTTTTTTATCCATGGTTTTTGCTCCTTTACATGTTTTGCTGCCAGTTAAACAGGTTGTTAAAAAGGACGGCTTCGTAAAAAGTCCAATATCTGCGTTGCGCTTCTTCCCTCGGAATTTCACGTACGGATAAGTACTCTGCATTCCTCGGGATTTTGCGCGCCTTGATCTTGAACTTCTTCCTTTGCCTTCCGAAATCGACTTTTTACGAGATCATTTAGGTTTATGAAATTCCATTGCCGGCCCGAGTTGTCAAGTGCAATCTTTTGCCGCCTGACAATCTTTTGCCGCCTGAACCGGCAGGAGAAGGCAGTGCAAAAAAATTCTTGAGCTCGAATCCTGAAAACAGTATGATAAAAATATTATACAACATAGGCCGGTTACGCATCACGGGGATCAGGCGTGATAGCTTTTGTCCGGAAGACTTGATGGTCTCGTAAAAAGGATGTAAGCAGGTGAGGATGAATCCAAAAGTGGTGTTAAAAGGGAGCCTTGCATTTCTCGGACTGGCCGAATTGCTTCAGCAGCTCGGTGGCGGCGGCAGCACCGGCGTACTTAAAATAATAAGTGACTGGACCGAGACGCCGGGTTACATCTATTTGAAAAATGGCAGTCCGGTGGATGCTGAATACGGAAAAATCAACGGGATAGACGCTCTAAACGGCTTTTTCGGCTGGCGGGAGGCCGGATTTGAATTTATGGAAGAAGATGTCAGCCGTGAAGTGGTAATAAAAAAAGGAAGAATGGAGCTGATACTTGACGGTCTTCGCATGGTTGACGAGGGATTGATTCCGATCCTCGGAGCAGATGATAACAGCGAGGACAAAACCAGCTCCGGGCCCAACCAGCTGCCCGTGCTAAAAGGGCCGGTGGTTGATTATGTCTATGTTGTGGATGAAGAAGTTTTTGAAGACGGATATGAAGTTGTGGCCCAGAATCGTTTCGGCAACTGGTTCTGGGTAATTCTTGAAGGCATGGTGGAGGTGGTACGCATTCTTCCCGAAGGGCCCGCGCCGATTCTGCGCCTGGGAGAAGGCTCTTTTATAGGCAGCATTGTTTCTTTTCTACGGGAGGGCAATACCAGAAGCGCCAGTATTTATGCAGTTGGCCGGGTGCAGCTGGGGGTGATTGACTCCGAATTGGTTGCCAGGGAATATTCCGCTCTTTCGGATATATTTCAGAATGTTTTGATTTCATTGGACAAGCGGATGAAACAGTTAACCGATATTTGCGCAGGCCTGGCAATGGATCAGTCTGCCCCGGTTGTCAGCCGATGCAACGGGAAGCTTTTTATTGATAAGGAGTTAAACGAAGAAAAGGTTTGTTTTATCAAGCGCGGCCAGGCCTTTGTGTATACAAAGGTCCGGGATCAGCACTTGCATCTGCTTACCCTGGAAGCAGGGGATCTGGTTGGTCAGATATCTTTTTTAAATTCTGCTCATGAGCCCCATTGCGCACAGGTGTATGTGTCTGAAAATATAGATGTTCAGCCACTTGATCTTGATCATGTACAGCAGCAGTACGACGCTCTTTCAAGAACGCTTAAGAACATGATCCATAATATTACCAATTCAATATCTGTAACCACAGGAAGAATTCATGACCTGATCACTTATGCGGGCAGAACCGAAGGTTCCGACTAATGCCCCGGGATCTGCAATATCCAGATAAGGAGCATGGCTGATGACAAAAAAAGAACAGAGACGTCAGGCGCGTTATGAATCCATCCAGCTGCTTTCCTATATATGCATCGATGATGATGGAAAAGAATGGAAGCAGGGCATGGGCCGCACGCTTAATATCAATGAGATCGGGCTCAAGTTAGAGACCCACGAACCCATAGAGACCCGCCAGATTGTCTTGTTGGCTGTCGGCCTTGAAAATGAGGTAGTGGATATAAAGGGACGGGTGATATATTGCAACCGCAATGAAGTGGGACGGTTTGAATCAGGTGTGGAATTCTATGATCTGGATGCCAGCGACAGGGAAGTTATAAGACTCTTTGTCAGGGAATTTAACCGACAATATATATAAATGTATTCAGAAGGATTGCAAATGACACAAATCGTTTTTGATACAAACTTTGATGAGTTGACGATCTTCAAGCGCGGCAAGGTCCGCGATGTCTATGATCTCGGCCAGAGCCTTCTTATGGTGGCCACGGATCGTATTTCAGCTTTTGATGTTATAATGGATGATCCTGTGCCTGAAAAGGGGAAAATCCTGACCCGGATTTCACTTTTCTGGTTTGATGTCATGGGCTCCATTATCCCCAACCATGTAATTGCCAGTGAGGTTGACCAGTACCCGGAAATATGCCGGCCTTACAGCCGGCAGCTTGAAGGACGAAGCATGCTGGTAAAAAAAACCAGGCCCCTGCCTGTGGAATGCGTTGTTCGAGGCTATATTTCAGGTTCGGGCTGGAAATCCTACCGGGAAAACGGGCAAGTCTGCGGAATAAGTCTGCCCGATGGGCTAAGGGAATCAGACCGTTTGCCTGAGCCGATTTTCACGCCTTCCACCAAGGCGGAGATGGGCGAGCATGACATGAACATCTCTTACCAGGAGATGGTTGATGTCATTGGTGCCAAGCGTGCAGAGCAGGTACGGGACCTGAGCCTGAGGATTTATATGCACGGGGCCCAGCTTGCCGAAAAATGCGGCATAATAATAGCGGATACGAAGTTTGAATTTGGCGAGGACGAAAACGGGCTGATACTTATAGATGAAGTTCTTACCCCGGACTCCTCCCGTTTCTGGCCAAAGGACTCATACCGGCCCGGCGGGCCCCAGGACAGTTTTGACAAGCAGTATCTTCGGGATTATCTCAGTTCCGTTAACTGGGGTAAAACCCCGCCTCCGCCCCGGCTGCCCGCAGAGGTTATAGAAAAAACGCGGCAGAAATACGAAGAGGCCCTTCAGGCCCTGGTCAGCCAGACCAATGCCCCCTGAACAAGCTGATCTGGTCATAAATTTAATTGACCTTTCCGATGAGTACTACAGGATTTCAGATCCCGGGGGAGAGGATTTTCTTGCCGGATCCATAGGCCAGGCCGGATTGATTTCACCGCCGCTTATCCAGCAGAAATCAGACGGGCAGTACAGGATTATTTCCGGGTTCAGAAGGATCTTTGCTGTGGGTCTGCTTGGGTGGCCAAAGGTGGCATGCCTGGTACTGGGACCGGAAAAACCGGATCTTTCCTGCTGGAAAATGGCTGTTGCAGACAATGCCCTGAGCCGTACATTAAGCCTTATGGAACAGGCAAGAGCTGCCAGCGGTCTTATGAGAGCATGCGGGTCTGCGGATCAGGCCGTTTGCGTGGCAAAAGGATTGGGCCTGTCTCTTAATGCAGATCTTATCCGGAAACTGACAAGGCTTATGGCCTTGCCGGAAGAAGTAAGGCAAGCAGTGGCGCGTGGCCGTATGTCACTAAACATCGCCATGGGCCTTGAAACAATTGATCATGCATCTGCAGGCATGCTTGCCGGTCTGTTCATGGAGCTTCGCCCCACGGTCAACCACCAGCAGGAATTTTTTACGGGTCTGCATGAGCTTGCTTGTCTGCGCAGGACAGCTATTGCAAGTGTTCTGCAGGACTCTGATTTTGCAAGCGTTTTATCTGATTCAGACACGGACAGGCGTGAAAAACTGCGTGTTTTCAGAAAAACCCTTCGCAAACTCAGGTTTCCTGAACTGAGCCGGGCCGAGGATTTATTTGACCGCAGGAAGAAGAATCTAGGCCTGCCCGATAATATGGATATCACGGCCCCGGCAGGTTTTGAAGGCACTGTTTATACCCTGACCGTGCGTTTTTCCGGGGTTTTGCAATTGTGCAAAAGCGCTGAAATACTTGCCGGCATTTGCCGGCATCCTGATCTTGAGGCCATATTGCGCCGGAGTCCGGATGAAAATCCGTGAGTTATACATACAGCGGGATGCAGTTGATTTTAAGGCTGCAAAGGATATTTCCAGGCGCTTGTCTCTGCCCGCACAAATTGTTGATCATCCTGATTCGGTATACCATTCAATCGTAAAAAGTGCCGACCCCGAGAAAGCCGGAAAATCCGTTCTGCTGCTGACCCGCAACAAGGGAGCCTTTATCCGGAATTGCCCCGGAACCTCTCATTACACATGCTGCGGTTATCAGATACTGCACATAGGAACTTATTGCTCCATGGATTGTGCGTATTGCATTCTGCAGGCTTATTTCCACCCGCCTGTTCTTCAGTTTTTTGTCAACCACGAGGACATGGAAAACAGTCTGAGGGAGCATTTTGCAGCGGGTATTACAGGTCGTATAGGTACAGGTGAATTTACAGACTCCCTGATCTGGGAGTCCATTTTTCCCCTGGGCGCCCGGCTAATTGATTTGTTTTCCAGTCAGAAGGCCTGTGTGCTTGAGCTTAAGACCAAAACCACCGCCATAAAGCATCTTCTCGATTTTGACCATCAAAGAAAAACGATTATGGCATGGTCCCTTAATACCGAGCCTGTAATTGCCACCCAGGAAAGGCAGACAGCATCTCTTTCAGCCCGGCTGGAGGCAGCCGGAATGTGCCAGAACAGGGGATTTCCTCTTGCTTTTCATTTCGATCCCATGATTTTATACGACAATTGTCACACTGATTACGCACTTGTGGTCAAGCGGTTGTTTTCCAGGATTGATCCTGCAAATATTGTCTGGATCAGTTTGGGCTCATTTCGTTTTATGCCTGAGCTAAAACCGATTATTGCCAGGCGGTTTTCCGGATCCAAGATTATTTACCACGAGTTTATCCGGGCAATAGACGGCAAAATGCGTTATTTCAAGCCGTTGCGCATGGAACTTTATCTGCGTATCATTGAGGAAATCAGGGCCCGTGCGCCTGATGTTCTCATTTATTTCTGCATGGAAGATCAAGAGGTGTGGCAAAAATGTTTTGGATATACTCCGGAGCAGTTTGGGGGGCTGCCGCTGATGCTTGACAAGCGTGCGGCCACGATCTGCAATCTTGCAGGAAAATTCTGATGGCGCGGTAAAAAGTCCAATATCTGCGTTACGCGCAATTTCAAAGAATTTCACGTACGGCTAAGTACTCTGTATTTTTCGAAATTGCACAAGCCTTGATCTTGAACTTTTTATCGCGCCATCTAAAACTAGACTTTTACGGGAGTATTAATTTTCATCGGGTTGACTTTTTTATGGAATTTGAATAAGTTTACTTCCTATATGAAGTCAGATTTTTCCGGATGCAATTAAAAGGAGTCTGTTATGAAAACAAGCAATGCCCGTATCCTTAATACCTTTCACGTTATTGCCTGTTTGCTGGTTTTTTTCATGCAGGCCCCGGATTCTAAAGCACTTGCCCAAACGGATTTCACCCCTGATATTGTAATTCGCGTTGCTCACATTCAGGAAGCCATTATGACCATTGAGCAGTTGGCCAGCCAGGATCAGTCCCAAAACTCAATGCTTTCTCCAGAGGCATTTGTTCAGGGATTTCTTAAAGGAACAGACTGGCTTGATCATGACAGGGCAGTTGTATTTGGAATTGTATTTACCGATGAGCCCGGGGAACAAATGCCGGAAATAGTTGCACTGGTTCCTTTCTCCAGGCCAAACGAGGAATTTTTGACAGCTTACAATGCAGTTGCAAGAGATGACTACTATCTTATCCCCCTGCCTCCTGGCGGGCACACAGAAATTGCCGGCAATCTCGAATCAGCCCTTGCAGTTACTTCAAAAAAACCTCTGGAGCGATTTGTTTCCGTTGATATTGCCACTGCCCAGGCACTAAAGAAAGCAGAAGGCAGTATTGAGGAGATGATTCAAAGCCTTGGGGAAAAATCCCTGCAGCAGGATCCCGGGAAGAGTGCCGACGACCAGGAGCAACTCAGCGCGGAACAGGCCGAGGCCATGCTGAATGGGTTTCTTGAAATGTTAAGGCAGGTGGAAAATCTTTCCATTGGAGTGGAGTTAAACCGCCAGAATATTGAAATACTTTCCGAACTGGTTGCTGTGACAGGCTCTGAGCTTGCAGGGCTTTTGGCCCCGGAAAACAAACGTTCTGAATCCGTTCTGGGTGCTTTGGATCTTTCAGGAGATTTTGGAATCAGGTTTCGCAGCACTCCCTTTGACATGGCTGCAGCAACAACGTTTGCAGGGAAATATTTCGGCGGATTCTATAAGTTAATGGGCATTGATCTGGAAGCTGCAGACTCCGTTACCAAGCCGTTTTCCGGTGAAACTGCCGGTGTTATGAGCATTGGGCCATCAGGGCTGGCCATGGAAGCAATCAGCTGTATCAAGCCTGGGCAGGAAATTTCCGTGGAGTTTTTGGAAACCCAATACATTCCCTGGCTGCTGGAGGCTGGTGAAGGCATGACCAGTGTATATAAGGATCAGTATCCCCATCTCAGGATTGAGCCGGTTTTTGTCCGGTCTGATAACAGCACTGTGGCAGGCACCACTGTTGTGGGCGTGGAAGGCAGACTCCCAGTGATCCAGGATGCAGGCGAAACGGTTAAGATTTTTCAGATGCCTCTTCGAATGACCATCGTGGACCGATACATGCTTGTTGCTTCCGATGATGTGCGCATGGCCGGTTTGATTGACAGGGTTGAAAGTCTTGAGCCGGTCCCTTACCATGGACCTTTTATGCAAATGACAATGCAATGGGAGGAACTCATCAGGGCCGGGTTGATAATGGCTCCTGCTGGAAAAGAAAAAAATCTTGATGGCATGCCGGATATGGGGGAGATTGAATATACTGTTGAACTCGGCCAGCAGAATCTGGCTTCCAGGTATGCAATGAAAACCCGGGATATAAGGAAGCTTAAAACTTATTTTGCTTCCCTGAAAAATTTGCAGGGGAAAAAAACTCAAGACACTGAACAGGCCCTGGGTCTATCGGAGCCCGCTCCATCTGCAGAGCCTGAAAAAGCAGAACCCCATCTGACACAAGGTCCTGCCGGTACTGATGAGCCAGAAACCGCTGCAATACAATTGAGCAAGGACGAGCCCCGTTACTGGACGGAAAAAGGCGGCCTGTATTATGCATATGGCAATGTTGATGCAGCAGTAAAGCATTTTGCAAAAGCCGTTGAGCTCGATCCCGGCAATGCAGCGGCCCATTATAACCTTGGCCTGGCATACAGTGAAAAAGAATCCTTTGAAAAAGCCCTTGATGCTGTTGAGCACTCATTGACACTTGATCCAGAAAACAGCCGCTATCTTTACGCAAAGGGCTGGATCCTGATGCAGACAGGAGACCGGCAAAACGGGCTGGCCGCCATTAAGCAGGCCTCGGAATCCGGAAATACTGATGCATTGCATTACATGAAACAAATAGCTCCCCGGGATGCAGGATCTGACAACAGACGATGAAATACCACGACAATACTCAGAAGCCCCACCCGTCTCTGTATAGTAGTCGTATTATAAAGGCGTATCTTCAGCTTGTCCGGAAAAAATATCCCCGGGTCAATATTGCCGCGCTTATGACCCATGCCGGGATGACCTCCCACGAAGTAGACGACCAGGGGCACTGGTTTAGCCAGCAGCAGGTTGACCGGTTTTACGAAGAGCTCGTTCGGATTACCGGCAACAGGAAGCTGGCCCGGGAGGCCGGTCGTTATGCAGCCCTTCCTGAAGCCATCGGCGCAATCCGTTATTATGTTTACAGTTTTGCCAATCCTGCCAGATTCTATGAAATGATCGAGCAGGCATTTGCAAATTTCTCCCGTACTGTTCACTATCAGGCCCGTCAGATCAATGCGGGCAAAGTGGAAATTACAGTCACTCCAAGGCCGGGGATTCGCGAAAAAAAGCATCATTGTGAAAACCGAAAGGGTTTTTTTGAGGCGGTGCTCAATATCTTCAACAATCGAATTGTAAATATAGAGCACCCGGAATGCCTGGCCCGGGGAGATAGGGTGGGGCGCTACATCATTTCATGGAACCGTTCTGCCGATGACTATTTCCGGCTTATCCGCAATTATGCCTTTGCTGTTTTATCCATAGCCGGCATTTTATCTCTGGCATTGCTGCCGGCAACTGCCGGACTGTCAATTTTTTCCTGTCTGCTGGTCATAATGCTTGCAGGTTCATTTATTACCCACAGACTGGATCAGAAAAATCTTACCGCAGCTATGCATAATCTCCAGGAATCAAGCGAACAGCTTGTTGGTCAGATTGAAACCAATTACAACAATACACTTGTCACCAGGGAAATCGGACAGGTGGTTAACCGATACACCAGCCTTGAACACGTGCTTTCTGCCATAGTTGAAATTCTTGAATCCAGGCTCGATTATGACCGGGGCATGATAATGCTTTGCAACGAGGAAAAGACACGGCTCAAGTTTGCTGACGGATTCGGATATACTGACCGGCAGTCTGTTTTTTTGCATAATGTGGAATTTAAACTTGATAACTCGGAGTCCAGGGGGGTTTTTGTCGCTTCGTTCAGGGAGCAGAAACCCTATCTTGTAAATGACTTAAACGACATTGAAGGCAGTCTTTCCGAGCGCAGTCTGGAATTTGCCCGCCAGATGGGAGCCCTTTGTTTTATCTGCTGTCCCATAATATGCGACAATGAAAGCCTGGGTGTTCTTGCAGTTGATAACATGCATTCAAAGCGAATGCTTCTAAACAGCGACATGAGCCTGCTTATGGGCGTATCCCACATGATCGGCATCAGTATCCGTCACGCCCAGCACATCGAGGCAAGGGAAAATCGGTTTCAATCCGTGCTGCAGGTAATGGTTTCCAGCATTGATGCAAGAGATCCGGTTACCAAGGGCCATTCCGAATGGGTTGCCGAGTATGCCACTGGCATTTGCCGGGAAATGGGCGTTAACAAAAATTACCGTGAGATGGTTCGTGTGGCGGCCCTGCTCCATGACTATGGCAAAATCGGCATTCCGGATGCACTTTTGAAAAAGAAAGATAAATTGACCCCGGAAGAATATGAGTGTGTAAAGTCACATGTCCGGAAAACATATGAAATTCTAAAACAGATGAATTTCGAAGGCGATCTGCGTGACGTGCCCTTAATTGCAGGGGCGCATCATGAAAGAATCGACGGTTCAGGATACCCGGAGGGTTTGAAAGGGGATGAAATACCTTTGGGCTCAAGGATTATTTCCGTGGCTGATTATTTCGAGGCATTGACAGCATCGCGGTATTACAACCATCCCATGCCTCCGGAACAGGCAATCAGGGACCTGGTAAAGCATGCCGGCACATTTTTTGACCGCAGGGTGGTGGAATCTTTTGTAAGGTATTATGAACGAAGCAACCCGGGTTATGAGAACAGGATGCTTCGAAAGGGTATAACTCTTTGAGGTTGTTTAAAATAATGTTAAAACAAGGTACAATTTCGTTAGTGTGCAAAAAAGACTTCCTTTTAATTCTGACGGCTTCGTAAAAAGCTAAATCATGGCGCTGCGCGCCACAGTACTGACAAATAACTCTGCCTTAAAAAATATTATTGGAAAAATTGTTTTAAGATATAAAATCAATATTTTAAGCTTAATTTTCCAAAACGAGTTATTTGGAAGTCTGATTTCAGATGGGGCCGTAAAAAGTTCAAGATCAAGGCTTGCGCGATTTTGAAGAATGCAGCGTACTTAGCCGTATGT
>JAABTZ010000085.1 GCA_011389605.1 Desulfobacteraceae bacterium | reverse complement strand
AGGGAAGACAAGAAAAATTATCTGCTCATGCATGCCATGGGGCCCAATGTTGCCGGAGTCATAGGCACTGTGGTCGCAGCGGGCATATTTCTGACACTGCTGCAGTAAAAATGACATCAAAAATCCATTACACGCACTGCGGCCGCATGGATCACGGCGGCTGCCGGCTTAAAGTCAAAGTCGAAGACGGCAGGATAACTGAAATCAAGGGCGACCGGGAAGGATATCTTAATTCCGGATATTCATGCCACAAAGCACGGGCCATGGCAGAGGTGCATGAAAGCACCCACCGGCTTAAAACACCGTTGATCCGAACCGGCAAGCGCGGAGCAGGCCAATGGCGCGATGCATCCTGGCAGGAAGCCCTGGACATGATAGCCTTTGGCCTGGACAAGGTCCGCAAGCGTGACGGTGCAAAGTCCGTGGCATTCTGCCAGGGAATGCCCAAAGGGCTTGAACACTTTGCATTAATCCGGCTTGCCAATACCTTTGGCTCGCCAAACCTGGTGGCGGTCCAGGATGTATGTCACGCCCCCAGGGAACTGACCGGCAGGCACATATGCGGCTTCTATCCTGTGGCGGACGTGCATAGCAGAAGCGATCTCATTGTTTTGTGGGGCAGCAACTCCCGGGTCACAAACGAAGAAGGCATCATAAACTCCCAGATCCTTGCAAGGATCAAAGAAGGTGCGGAGCTTATGGTGATTGACCCCAGGAAAACCTCTCTTGCAGCCAGGGCTGGATTCCATCTTCCTCTGCGGCCCGGCACTGACTGTGCCCTGGCACTGGCGTTTCTAAACGTAATTATCACAGAAAAGCTTTTTGACCAGGCCTTTGTGGCAAACTGGACAGAAGGCTTTGAGGCACTGGCAGAGCATGTCAAAAACTTTGACCCGCAATGGGCCGCTGGTGTAACCGGAGTCGGTCCAGGGCTGATCGCCCGGGCGGCCCGGGCATACGCCGGGGCGCAGCCGGCGTGTATGGCCTGGGGAAACGCGGTCGAGCAGACACCTGCTGCCTTTGACACCATAAGGTGCATGATCTCGCTTATGGCAATATGCGGCAACCTGGATGTGCCGGGCGGCAATATCCGGGCGGCCGAGCCAAAACTTCTGCCTCCCGGAAAATTCGTGCGCGCAGACCTGGTGCCGGAAAAACGACTTGAGTACCTCAACGCCTTTTACGAAACCAGCCCCAAGCTTATGACCGTGCCCCCGGCATTTTTCCGCCGGGCGGTAATTGATGAAACCCCCTACCCCGTTCGTGCGGCCTACATGCAGTGCACCAATCCCATGCTTTCCTACGCAGACAGCCGCATGACTCAAAAAGCACTTTTAAAGCTGGAATTTTTCGCAGTCTCAGACATTGTCATGACTCCCACCGCAGCCCTTGCCGATGTGGTTCTCCCGGCGGCCTCCCAGTTTGAATTCGATGATATCGGCCACTACGGCCTGGGACATGGGATAATCCTTGCCCGGCCCAAAATAGTGGAGCCCCCGGGCCGATGTCTTCCGGACATGGCAATTATAAATGAACTGGGGCGGCGCCTGGCCGGTACTGAACTTTGGTTTGACAGCCACGGGCAGATGATAGAGGCCCTCCTGGCACCTTCAGGGCATAACTGGGAGTCGTTTGTGCAGCAGGGATATCTTGCCGGCCAAAAGGCTTTCAGGCAGTATGAAAAAAAAGGATTTTCCACGCCTTCGGGCAAGGTGGAGCTTGCATTGAGCATCAACAGTCTACCCGGAGCTACGGTCCTGCCGCAATACGTCCGTCCGGAACATGAAACCGATGATGAATTTCCCCTTCTGCTAACCAGCGCCAAAAGCCCCAATTATCTTCATTCATCATACAGGTGGGTGCAAAGCCTGCGCCGGCGCGAGCCCCTGCCCATAGCCCAGATACACCCTGATACGGCAGAATCTCTTGGAATAGAGGCCGGGCAGGAGGTCTGGATAAAAACAAGGTATGCAAAAATTTTACAGACGGTGGATGTCACAGAAAATATTCAGCCTGGCGTGGTCTGCGCCGTTCATGGATGGTGGTTTCCGGAAATCGGGGCCCACAGACTCCAATCCTGGCAAAAATCCAATTTGAATATGATCACATCTGCAGATATTCTGGGCCGTGAGTTTTGCACCCCGGTTCTGCGGGGCATTGCCTGCAGTCTCAGCCCCCTGGAAAACCCCTGAGCGATTCTGCCGCCGGGTTAAAGCACGGCAAGAAAGATGCCGGCGGCAATAGCTGATCCGATAACACCTCCGACATTGGGCCCCATTGCAAACATGAGCAGGAAATTTGACGGGTTGTCCTTCTGTCCCACTGCCTGGCAGACCCTTGCCGACATTGGAACCGCTGAAACTCCTGCGGCGCCGATAAGAGGATTGACCTTGCCCCCGGTGGCCCTGCACATGATCTTGCCCATCAGCACACCGGCTGCAGTGCCGATTATGAAAGCCACCAGCCCAAACACCAGAATCTTAATGGTTTCAACGGTTAAAAAGTACTCTGCACTGCACTTGGCACCTACTGTAATGCCCAGGAAGATGACTATTATATTGTTAAGCTCATTTTGTGCAGCCTTGCTTAACCTGTCGGTTACGCCGCACTCACGAAACAGGTTTCCCAGCATCAGCATGCCAAGAAGCGGCAGGGCTGTGGGAAGAAAAAGCCCCGTTACCAAAATGACAATAATGGGAAAAAGAATCCTTTCCCTTTTGGAAGTTTCCCTTAATTCCTGCATGACGATCATGCGCTCCTGCTTTGTTGTCAAAAGCTTCATGATCGGCGGTTGAATCATGGGAACAAGGGCCATGTAGGAATAGGCAGCCACTGAAATGGCGCCAAGCAGGTGCGGGGCCATCTGGGAGGACAAATAAATGGCCGTAGGCCCGTCAGCACCTCCTATAATCCCTATGGAACCCGCTTCCAGATCCGTAAACCCGAGGGCCAGCATAGCCAGAAAAGTAACAAATATACCAACCTGGGCCGCAGCGCCGAGAAGCAGGGTTTTCGGGTTTGAAATAAGCGGGGAGAAATCAGTAAGAGCACCGATTCCCAAAAATATCAAAGGAGGGTAAATACCAAGCTCAATGCCGAGGTAAAGATAATGCAGAAGCCCGCCGGGCTGACCGTTTTCCGGCTGGGCCATCAGTGCCGACAGGGGAAAGTTTACAAGCAGTATGCCAAAGCTGATAGGCACCAGAAGCAATGGCTCGTACTTTTTGGAAATGCCCAGATACAGCAGGAAAAGTGCGATCACCATCATGACAAGGCTTGACAAGTCCAGGTTGGCAAAACCGGTCTGATTTATGAAATAAAAAAATTTATCCATTTTAAAATACTGATGCTCTCGTAAAAAGTCGGTTTTCAGATGATGCCGTAAAAAGTTCAAGATCAAGGCTTGCGCAATTGAAAAGAATGCAGCGTACTTAGCCGTACGTGAAATTCTTCAGAAATTGCGCATAACGCAGATATTGGACTTTACGGGGCCATCAAATACTGATCCTTGGCGCATTGTTCCCTGCTCTTTTGTAAAAGCCTCTCACAAGCTTTATGATTCCAGCGAAAAAAGCCCTTCTGGTCCGGAACAATAAGGTTGACGGCAATAAGGCGGCTGACAGTGCAATGGGCATGAGAAATACCTGTTATTTCAGCTGTTCGTATCAGTTTCGGAAGCGAAAAAGGCTCCCCCATGATCCGGACAAGAAGGCTGAACTGCCGGGCCGATTCCCTGAGACCTTCCGACTCCGGACCTGCCGGGGTAGGCTGCCGGGATTTGAAGCCGGAAATCAGTTTGCCCGCCTTGTCATAATAAAGTTTCCGGTTCTCCCAGAGAAAAAGAACCTTGTAAAGCTGGGAAACAATTAGTGCAAGAACAACCAGGGAGGCAAATACAACGGTTATGCCCAGGGCTGCCATTGTAAAACCTTCATAATGGAGTATGGCGTCAAGACCTTTCATGAGGTTAAACCAATATGGGGTCTGGAATGGATGGATTCATTTATTTTCTCAAGCAGTTTCGTTCCCAGAACAGGGTCGGTCTGGATAAGCTCAAGAAATTCGGCCCCGCCAATGCACAAAAGTTCCCCGTCGGTAAGGGCTGTTACATTTGCAGTGTATTGAAAAGGAGTGACGACTGAAGACCAGCCTATGATATCACCTTTTTGATTCAAACTAACAGCACTGCCGTCTTTGTAATGAATCATGAAGTGGCCGTTTAAAATGATATAAAAGCTATGTGCCCTGTCACCCTCGCAGATTAGCTGCTCTGCTTCAATAACCCTCACCCGGTTTAAGAGAGGATAAACCAGTGACCATTGCTGAGGGGCAAGATCCCTGAAAAGCGATAATTGCTTTATTTGTTCCTGATCCGGACTTTTCATACCGCGCTCTTTTTTCAATAGCCGCTTTCCGCGGAGGCTTTTCCTCTGAAAATATAGTAGCAGTAAGCCATGTAGCCAAGTATAACCGGAAGAAGCACAACTGTGCCCACAAGCAGCAGCGACTGGGAGGCAGGAGCGGCTGCGGCCTGGCGGAAAGTGATATCAAAGGGCACCAGGTAGGGCCACATGCTGATGGCAAGTCCAAGATATCCGGTTAAAAAAATACCAAAGCTGAACAAAAGGGGACGGTATTCACTGCCCTCCTTCAGATCCCGCCATATGAACACACTAAGAATCAGACTTATTGCCGGCAGTGGCGCCAGGAAAAAAACATTGGGCAGGCTGAACCAGAGATTACGGATGTCGGCATTTATAACCGGCATGAAAACACTTACCATAACCATAAAAAACACAAGTGCTCCCAGGACCCGGGCTGCTGCCATCCTGGCCCATTGCTGGGTCTGTTCATCTGTTTTCATAACCACCCAGGTCGCTCCCAGAAGGGCGTATCCAAAAACCAGGGCCGCACCGGTCATCAGGCTGTAGGCATTTAACCAGTCAAACGCGCCGCCGGCATAGCTGCGCCCCGAGACCTCCACTCCCTGTACAAAGGCGCCGATGATCACCCCCTGCATGAAAGCCGCGGCAAGGGAGCCGAAATGAAAGGAATAATCCCAGATCCAGCGGGTGTTTTGATTTGCCTTAAACCGGAACTCAAATGCCACCCCGCGAAAAATCAGGCCCAGCAGCATGGCAATCACCGGGATGTAAAAGGCCGGCATGATAACGGCATAGGCCAGGGGAAATGCGGCCAGCAGCCCCCCGCCGCCCAGTACAAGCCATGTTTCATTGCCGTCCCAAAACGGTGCCACCGAATTCATCATGGTATCCCTGCACTGGTCCGTGGGCGCAAAGGGAAACAGAACACCCACCCCGAGGTCAAAACCGTCGAGCAGAACGTAGAGAAACACAGCAGTGGAAATCAGGGCGTACCAGATAAGCGGCAGATCCAGAAACCCTTCAAGACTAAACATAACGGTCTCCTTTTTTTCGTGCCACGTCCGTGACAAGCGGCGGTTGATCCATGCCGTGGGACCCGTAAACCGCTTCGCCGTCCTCGGGCCCCTTGTTGATAAGGTGCAGGATGTAATAGGTGCCCGCACCAAAGACAAAAAGGTAGACGAGTATAAAAGCTGCAAGGGAAATGGCCACGGACTGGGCAATCACCGGGGAGACCGCATCCGAGGTGCGCAGCACCCCCTGCACGATCCAGGGCTGGCGGCCCACCTCGGTGACAAACCATCCGGCCAGAACCGCAACAAAACCCGAGGGTGTGAGCGCCATGCACCAGTACTGAAACCACCGGGTGTCAAACAGGCGTTTTTTAAAATAAAGCACAAGGGCGGCCACTCCTGTGGCAATCATAAGCAGGCCCAGGCCCACCATGATCCGGAAAGTCCAGAACACAACAGCGGCAGGCGGGCGCTCGTTTTCCGGCCAGGCCTTTAAACCCCGGACCTCGCCGTCGAAACTATGGGTCAGGATCAGGCTGGAAAGCTTCGGGATCTCCACGGCATACCGGGTGATTTCCGCCTCCTGGTCAGGCCAGCCAAACAGGATCAGGGGCGCACCCCTGGTGGTCTCCCACAATCCTTCCATGGCTGCCACTTTGGCCGGCTGATGCTCAAAGGTATTTAACCCGTGCATGTCTCCGAACAAAAGTTGCAGCGGTGCCACAAACACAGCCATTATCATGGCCATGCCCAGCATCACCCGGGCGCAGGCAAGATGACGTTTGCGCCACAGATAAAAAGCCCCTATGCCGGCCACGGTAAATGCGGTGGTCAGATACGCCGCGGTAACCATGTGAATAAACCGGTAGGGAAAAGACGGATTGAAAATCACTTCCAGCCAGTCGGTGGGATAAAGCAGCCCGTGCTCCCCAACCCGGAATCCGGCCGGGGTCTGCATCCAGGAGTTGGCCGACAGGATCCAGAAAGCTGAGATAAGCGTGCCTGCAGCCACGATTACAGTGGAGGCAAAATGAAGCCTGGGACTGACACGGTTCCAGCCAAAAAGCATGATCCCCAGAAAAGAGGCTTCCAGGAAAAAGGCTGTGAGAACCTCGTAGCCAAGCAGGGGTCCGATGACGTTGCCACCAGCATCTGAAAAAATGGACCAGTTGGTGCCGAACTGAAAGGAAAGCACCACCCCGGAGACCACCCCCATGCCGAAGGTCACGGCAAAGATCTTGACCCACATCCGGTAGACATCAGCATAAACCTGTTTTCCGGTCTTGAGCCAACGCCATTCCAGTACTGCAAGCCAGCTGGCCAGTCCGATGGTAAAACTCGGAAAAATAATGTGAAACGACACAGTAAACGCAAACTGTACACGTGCAAGAAATACCGGATCCAGGTTCTCCAGCATGACCAACCCCCTTGTTTTGGGCCGGGATATCTCATAAACGCCATTGCATACCCGAATTTCTTTTTACAATATCCGTGTTGCAAATTTTTTTAAACAAAAAATTTCTGGAACAACAATACAACCTAAACTGCAAAGGCCTTGCAGACGCTCAAAGCCGCCTGCAAAGCCTGAAAACTGCCGCAGGTGTTTAGTTCAGGGAACTGAAGTTCCTGCCCTCTTTAACCAGCTGCTCGAGCAGGGCAGCCGGCCTGAAGTCATCTCCATGTTCTGCCTGGAATTTTTTCAATACTTCCAAAATCTTATCAAGCCCAACCAGGTCGGCATAAAACATTGGACCACCGCGGTAAACCGGCCAGCCGTACCCGTTGACCCATATCACATCCAGATCCGAGGGCCGGACAGCGATTTTTTCCTCCAGAATTTTTGCCCCTTCATTTATAATTGGATATATGCATCTTTGCAAAATCTCTTCATCTGAGATTTCCCGGCGGATATATCCCTTCTTTTTGGAAAACTCAATGATGAGCTCATCGATTTCCGGGGCAGGCTTAGGTGCCCTGCTTCCTTCCTCGTAATTATAAAAGCCCCTGCCGTTTTTCTGGCCGAATCTGCCCTGCTCGCAGAGCACTTCCTGCATTGTCCGGCTGTTGGAGTTGTCCTTGTCCCATCCCAGATCAATTCCTATAAGGTCGGCTAAGGCAAAGGGGCCCATGGGAAAGCCGAAATCGTAAATCACTTTGTCCACCTGGGAGGGAAGGGCTCCTTCCATGATCAGTTTCTCAGCCTCCCGCTTTCGCTGGGCAAACATTCGGTTTCCTGCAAACCCGTGGCAAACCCTCACCACCACTGCAATCTTTTTTATCTTTTTGGCAATGGCAATGGAGGTGGCCAATACCGGAATGGAGGTTTTTTCCGCCCGAACGATCTCCAGCAGCCGCATGACATTTGCCGGGCTGAAAAAGTGAAGGCCCAGCACGTATTCGGGACGCTTTGTCTGGGCCGCAATTTCATTGACATCCAGATAGGAAGTATTGGTTGCCAGAATGGCACCGTCTTTGCAGATATTATCGAGTTTTGCAAATATCTCTTTTTTAAGGTTCATATTTTCGTACACAGCCTCTATGACCAGATCCGCATCGGCAAGATCCTCCATGCTGGTGGTGCCGGTAATCAGCCCCATGCGGCTGTCTACTTCCTCTGCTGTCATTTTGCCCCTGGATGCGCTGATATCATAATTTTTCCTGATCACTCCAAGGCCCCGGTCCAGAAACTCCTGTTTTGCTTCAACCAGGGTTACCGGAATGCCGGCGTTGACAAAGTTCATGGTAATGCCGCCTCCCATGGTTCCAGCACCGATCACGCCCACTTTTTTAATATCGATCAAAGGCGTATCCTTTGGAATATCAGGGATCTTGGCCACCTGGCGCTCGGCAAAGAAATAGTAGCGCTGGGCCGCTGACTGTGATCCGCTCATGAGCTTTTCAAACAACGCCCTTTCAACAGCCAGGCCGTCTTCAAATGGTTTTTCAACAGCTGCCTCAACCGCCTTAACGCATGCCTCCGGGGCCTCAAAGCCCCGGGCTCTTTTTGCAAGCTGCTTTCGGTAATCATCAAAAATTTCCGGCTTGTTGCGGGCCTGGTCAATCCTGTCGTTCATGTCACGGACACGCACCAGGGGACGTTTTTCAGCCAAAACCCTTTTGGCAAAATCAACTGCACCATCAGCCAGGTCACCATTAATAATCTCATCAACAAGGCCTTCTTCCAGGGCCTTTTCCGCATTGATTGGATTTCCGGTGGCAACCAGTGGAAGAGCTTTCTGAGGTCCTATCAGACGCGGCAGACGCTGGGTTCCGCCGGCTCCCGGCAAAAGGCCGAGCTTTACTTCAGGGAGACCAAACTGGGCTGTGGGCACGGCCACCCGGAAATGCGAACTTAAGGCGGTTTCCAGGCCGCCTCCAAAGGCTGTGCCGTGAATGGCTGAAATGATGGGCTTTTTACACTGGTCAAAACGGTTTAACACATCCGGCAGATGAGGTTCCTTGGGTGGTTTGCCGAATTCACGGATATCTGCCCCGGCGCAGAAGGTCCGTCCCTTGCAGATCACAACAATGGCCCTTATTTCATCGTCTTTTTCCGCCATTTCAATTCCGTCAGCCATACCCTTTCGCACAGGGTGGCCCAGCGCATTGACCGGGGGATTGTCAATCCACAACATCCCGATCTCCCCTTGTTTTTCCAATGATACCGCTTCTGTAATCGCAACCATTTGTTTTTCCTCCTGCAGTTATCGTAAATAGGTAATTGCCGTCCGCAATGCGGGCGTATTTCAAACTAGTCCGTCCCGGCCGGCCGGGCGGTCTCAGATGGTGCTGCAAGTTTTTTTGCAATAAATCGGTCAATGGCATTGAAAATCTGCCGGATCTGCCCTGTTTCCGGAAGGCTTTTTTGCAAAA
>JAABTZ010000084.1 GCA_011389605.1 Desulfobacteraceae bacterium | reverse complement strand
CGGGCTGGGCCGATATGGGAATGGACTTCATTTTCCAGGAACTTCAGATAACCCGCTTTGCTGAAAGGGGAATTGATCCGATGCAAGTGGCAAAACGCATGCTGGCTGACTACAAACGGGCACTCTTTATTGACACGGGGCTGGGGGAGCGCGACCATTTGATGCAAAAGGCGCGTGACGTGGCAGGGGCCTTTGATCTGAGGTTGGAAACGACTACAGGGAGCCTGGCGACATTGCGTTCAGCATTGCGGCTCGCCCAGGCCGAAGCAAAGAGCGTACGGAACGGGTGCCGCATGGTATAACGGTTGCATAAACTGTGTTCCAATACGCAATGCCGAGTACCACTGAGACAGACCCGGCTACAGACGATTCATCCTGATTGGAACCTAAACTGAGCGTTTCAAATTTTTAAAATTTTTATTTTTATATTATTTTAAAAGAGTTAAGCCCGTTTTAGCTTTAAAAATATGAAACCCTCCGGAATTTCCAATTTTGCCGCATCTACTGTGTCAGCCGATGTCTCGCATAGCCGACTATGGCTCCACATCGGCTTCCTTGTATCTGCAGCAAACTTGAAAATCGCTCAGTTTAGGTGGAAGATTGATGGGATGGTTTTCCACTGTCACCGGGAAAAAAAAGGAGATCGGCGCGATGCGGGAAGTTTTCGTAGAGATCATTGCCAAGAAAAAAGGCTGCATGTTATGTGATTTGGCCATTGCCGTTCTCGAGGAGGTCGCCCCTGAATTTGCCGACGGCGCTCTCCGGTGGGAGGTGGTGGATGTAGGCGCGCGGGAGGGGTTGCAGCGGATAGATCAATTGACACATATTGCCGGTCGCAGGCCGGCGGTACCTTCGATTGTTATCAATCAAGGCATAGCTTTTGACCATATCCCGGATTACGACCGGTTGCATCATTCAGTATCGCGGGCTCTCAATGGATCAGACGATCATGAAGCGTAATCCGTGGCAGAAAATAAACAGAAATCAATTTCCGGAGGAAAAACCATGATCGATTCATCGTGGACCGAGGAGGCAAAGCGGGCGGTAATTGACGCTGTTACCGCCAAGTACAACAAAGTTGCCTCAAGCCCTGAAGGACTGTTTAAGTATCCAACAGGCCGGGCGGGACTCGAAACTTTACAATATGATACGGCCTTGCTCGAAAAGCTGCCCGATGAAGTGGCGGCAGCCTACTGCGGGGTCGGCAACCCTTTCGGTCTGGGTGCTGTTGAACCCGGGCAGAGTGTGCTTGATGTGGGCTGCGGTGCGGGTGTGGATACGATTTTGGCTGGAATGATGGCTGGTCCTTCGGGCCGGGCCGTTGGGGTGGATGTGGTGCCCGCCATGCTGGATCGCGCCAGGCGGAATCTGGCGACAACCGACTGCTGCAATGTTTGCTTTGAGGAAATGTCAGCCGAGGTTCTGCCTTTCCCCGAGCGGAGCTTCGACGTTGTTATTTCAAACGGCGCGTTTAATCTGGTGCCCGACAAGCCCCGGGCCTTGGACGAGGTGCTGCGGGTATTGAAACCCGGCGGGCGCTTTCAGTTAGCAGACCAGGTTCTTACCGGGCAGCAGCCGGCAGACACCCGGGCCCGGATTGCAAACTGGTCTCGGTGAGAGGGCGGAGCCATACCGGGAATGGATTTCCTGGCCATGCTTCGGGAAGCGGGTTTTGAGAAGGCGGAACTTGCCGGAGAGACCGGTTTCAACAGTTCTTCAAATACCAGAGGCGTCCTGATTTGTGCCGTTAACCCCGCCATCGGGGCGGCTGCAAGCAAGACAACATAGCCATACGATCCCCCCGGCCCTATAGCGGCAATTTTTTGACAGCTGAGGTGGACAGCTCCGGAAATGAGACCAGCGGCCTACCGGGGGGTTGCCTGGAATATGCATTTCTCATGACGCATCATTTTGCATTCAAGTTCCTCCACGCGGTAGTAGCCCGGAAGCCTGTCAAGGACAACGGCCAGCACTCCGGCGATCCAGCCCCGGGCAAAATGGCAGCCGGGTGTGCTGCGCCTTCCATGCTTGGCAAGCCATCCTGTCACGTGGTGGCTTGAAGGGCTTACGATGCGCCATTGATCTTGCCCGGTTTTTTCAAAATAGATGATTCCCATGCCGCTGTCCTGGTACAAAACCTGGGCCATTTCCAACCTGGACTTAATTGAATGTGCCTTGGAATATCGACTCAGGTGCGACTGGAAGTCACTATAGATCGCTTCTTCGGCCGAGCTATAAATCAAATCGAAACCCTCCTGTCCCAATGTGTCTTCCAGGGTCTTGTGGAGGTTGATATTGTAATGATGACAGTGCATGGCAATGGGAAGGTCAGTCAGTGACATCTGATGAGCGTTCCGGTTCAGTTCACTTTTCCAGCTGGGTGCACGCATACGAAATCCTCCTGATATCTGCATAAGGGCGGCGGCCCGAATATGTCAGCAGCCGGTTGAATCAGGCTGCATCGATCAACCTGTGAATATAATAGCATAAAAAGTATGAAGTGCCGCTTAAAAAATAAAATCATTTTGCTTTTCTGCAACAGTTTGACATCATCACGGTTCCGCTCTATAGTAAATCGCATCCTCCTTTCCGGTTTCAGTCCGTAAAGAAGATGCTGCATTCAATTCAAAAGAGGAAAGAAACAGACGATGACACTGCAATATGACGCCGGCAATCAGCATAACCCCGGAAAAATCCCGGTTCTGCTGCTTTCAGGGTTCCTGGGGTCGGGGAAAACGACCCTGCTGAAGCGCATTCTGTCATGGCAGTCGGATCTTTCGGACACAGTGGTCCTGGTCAATGAGTTTGGAGAGATTGGTATTGACGGGGATCTGCTTAAAGAATCCGGATCCGGCATCGTGGAACTGACCAGCGGATGCATCTGCTGCACCCTGAGCGCTGATCTCAAAAAGTCCCTGGAGGATATCTGCAACCGTTTCAACCCCGGCCGCATCTTTATCGAATCCACAGGTGTCGCGGATCCATACTCGGTTAGCAGCGTTCTTCAGGATCCTTCCCTGGCCGGTCTCATGAGGATTGAAAAAATTGTCACCGTTCTGGACGCCGACTACTGGGAGGCCCGTGAAAATTTCGGCCCCCTGTTTTATCGCCAACTTGAATGCGCTCATCTGATTTTGCTGAATAAGATCGATCTCATCGATCCGGATAAGATTCCCCGGTTTTTAGAGGAGATTCATGCGCTTTTGCCCGGCTGCCAGGTGATTCCGACGGTTCGCTGCGGCATCGACCAGGAATCTCTCTGGATGCCGGCAGTTTCAAGAATAACAATAAAGCCGATGCGCCAGTTCCAGGAATTCATACCGGATCACGCCGACCATGATTCAGATTCGGGCTCGGCGGCGCGTTTTGTTACCTTTTCTTTCACGGATCGGCGAGTATTTAACAAATCGGCTTTCCATGATTTTATTGAAGCGCTGCAACCGGAGGTATTCCGGGTAAAAGGCCCGGTGCGATTCCCCGATCAAACCCTATTGATCAATTTTGTCGGGGGCAAGTGGGAGTGGTCGGCATGGGAAGGCGAAGACGTTACACGTCTGGCATTTATCGGATGGGACGTCGACAGCCCCACCATACTGACCCGGTTGACACGCTGTCTTGAGGCTTCCTGAAAACGGCCCTTACAAGTCCTGTAAAAATCAGAACGGAACCGCCGCTCTTGCCAGAATTTTTTTCAGGCGTACATCAGAGTTTTTCTGAACAAGATCTTTGATAACGGCGTACTTGTTGAGATTGGCTTTGCGGGGACCCCAGACGAGCGAAGCCATAAGGGCGCTGAAGTCTGACTGATATCCGTTTTCGAAGCGTTGCTGCAAATCCGGCTGCGCGTCATCCAATTGATAGACTTTGGATAGAAGTTCCATCAGCCGGGAATCGGTAAAGGCTTTTTTCCCGCAGACAATCATTTTGCCACAATAGTCGATTTCATGAGTTGCCACATCTTCCGGCAATTCAATGCCGTAGCGGCGCCACATGGCAACAAGCGCCTTTTTTCCCTCCCGGCTCTGATCTGTCTGCTGCCTGCCGTAGCTGTGACTCCACATGCCGTAAGCCCGGCACGCAAAGGGCCGATGTTCATAAATCCCGCAGCTGCCGTCATCGGCGAGGAAAGGGCAGTGGCTTTGTCGGGCTGGATTGGTGAGGAAAAACAGGAGAAAACGGCGGACCAGGTTTTCTTTTTCTCCGGGCCCCAGGGCTTTGAGATAACCAAACCACTGCAGCGCTTCGATCCAGGTCATCTGGGGCAGAAACATGCAGCACTGCCCGGGTCGTTCGCATTGACACCGGGTCTTTGGCAGTGAGCCGTAAAGTTTTTGCAGTTTGTTGATAAGAGGCTCTGCTGCATCGATTTGTGTCTGTATATCTTCTGCGCTGATCAGCAACATTTATATAACCTCAGCAACTTCTCATCCATTACAAAATAAAATTTCATAAAGGAGGATCCGTCCGGCCGGGTCCGGACGCCGTGCACCGAGTCCGCAAGATCGATCGTGGCACGCAGGTGGGTGATCATTATCAGCTGTGTCCGGGCCGAA
>JAABTZ010000083.1 GCA_011389605.1 Desulfobacteraceae bacterium | reverse complement strand
GCTCCACCTCATCTAAAAGATAGAAAGGGGTTTGAAGTTGTTCAAAAATTGCCAGCTTCAGCGCCAGGCTGGTTACGGCTTTCTGCCCGCCGGAGAGCTGGTGGGGTCTTAGCTGTCGTCCGCCCGGCATTGACAGCCTGAGATCCATCTCATGGAAGCCGTTTTGCGGGATCGTCTCCAGTTCAATTCCGGTCCGGGGCATCAGATATGCCAGGTATTGATTCAGCCGGTGGGCGATTTTTTCCTTCAGATCCGTATAAAGATCTTCAGCAGGGTTCAGATCCATCAGCAAGCAGACGGCGTCAAAACGGTCCCGGGGGTTGAGCTGGAGCAGATCGTTTATTTGTTCCTGCCGGATAATGGTTTCAAGGGATTTATCCAGATTGTAATCCGAGAGCCGCCTGCGGAAATCCGATTCAGACAAATCCTCTTCTCCTATGGTATACCTGCACATCCCTTCCCGGGTCATTTCCCTGCAAATATTAAGGGCTTCAGCATCCTTATCGCTGCCCTCCCTGAACGTCAGGCGAACCTGTACTCTTTGGGCAGGGGATTGTTTTTCATCTCCGGCAAAAAACAGGTCATCGGCCTTATAACATCGCAGGCGCCGGAGAGAATTTTCGCCCAGGGCCCATACCACGGCATCCAGTATGTTTGATTTTCCCACACCGTTGTTGCCGATAAAAACGTTGATGCCGGACTGAAACCGCATGTGGGTTTCCTGGGAAAAGGATTTGAAGCCTTCGATGCTCACATCTTCAAGATGCATGGTTGCCATCCATATTTTTTTGGTGATACCTGAGGCGGATTTCCTCAGCCAGTTCCTCCTGCATTGGAATTTGGGACTCGTACATCAGGTCGCCGTCCAGAGCAACGGTCGGAAGAGACTTGGCCTTCAACTCCCTGAAGCGCTGCACCCCTTCGCGGGTGCGCATATCCCACTCATAAACATCTATAAGCTGTTGTATGTCTTCCGGTAAAACCTTTACCGATTCCGCCATATAGACGCAGGCAATTCATTGCCTGAAGTCGGTTAGAAGCACATCCACAATTATTTTGCCGGACATATTTCCCTCTTTGGTTTTAATCGCGTGGTCTTTAGTTGGACGGTGCCGCCGTCAGCGTTCAGCAGACAGAAATACAGCCGATGCCCGTCCCATGCGGGACCGACCGCGACTATATCCTTTCCGCCGATATGCCAGTGCCCCCATTTCCCGGCTTGGCCGAACAGGATCAGATCAGCATCAAACTGGGGCGTCATGGCTTCCAGAGCCGGAAATACAGATTCATCCTGCATGAAATTGCTCAGCCCGCAGATCATGTTCAACTCCAGGGAATAGGGATCATAATCAGAATACCCTTCCAGGTCCTGAAGATATTTGCCGTAAAAGGCGATAGCCTTTTTGCCGGCCAGATCGAACCGCAGCAGCTGAGGAACACGGGTAAGATAATCCCTTGTTTTCCAACTCATTTTTGGCCAGTCCGCCGGTGTTGTCCCCTGGACGTATTGCCAGTCCGCTTCACCCTGTATTGCCTGGACGCCTTTTTTTTTCAATATCCGGATGACCTCCTCGTTTTGCGGTGAGTTACCGGTGAGATTTCCCAGGCAGTAAAAAGCATCCGGGGCAGTACCGGCCGCAGATTCCAGTAAATCAACCAGAGCGAGGCTGTTTCCGGCAAGATCCCCGATCAGGCACACCCGGTCCAGTTTCCGGGTGTCCACATCCGTCCTGAATGTGTCTGCAGGCTGAAGAGTCCCGTTTTGTATACCCGTTAAGGCCTGTTCCAACTGATCCGGACAGGATGTGCCCTGCCGGCAATCGATCCCGCGGAGCAGTTCCGGGATCTCAGGCAGGCAGCGCCCCTTTAACAGGCGGGAGACCAGGATGGAATTGCCCGGGCATCCCCCTCCTACGAAACACAAGTCTTCAAGGATCTCTTCGTGGACCCGGAGGTGGATTTCTGCCGGGCAGACACCGCTGGTTTTGTAGATGTAACGCTGTATTTTCTGATTTCCGGGCATAATTTGCTCGACAGGTGATTAATTCAAATCAGGCCGGGTTAGTTGCGACGATTGCCTGGCTATTATGACGCCCACGGCAGGAAACCGGCCGTTGGATGTCATTTCGCCCGAAGCATTGCCTGCAGATGGTCCTGCAATTCCTCCGGCCCCGGAATATGGTCAAACACCAGTTTGCTGTCGATGAAAATCGACGGTACCGGCGGCAATCTGCCCAGGATGTGAGCCAGCTCGTCAAACCGGCCTGCGCCATCCCTATGATTCAAAAGGACCTTTTCCCATTGCAGGGCGTCGCCGAACTCGGGTGCCACCTCCTCTACAACCTTGGCCATGTATTCGCAGGGCATACAGTGGGGGCCTTCGTGAAGGACTTCCAGATGGAGCGGTTGCCGGCAATTCGATGCGGAACAGCCGTCCTCCCTAAAACCGGGATTTTTCATGCCGATGGCTTCATCGATGGCATCTTCCAGCTCGAAAACCGGCGGGATCGCATCGAACGTGAGCTCACCGTCAATGAACAGGGACGGCACGGGAGCCACACGGCAGAATTTTCGTACGGCCTCCGCCCCGTAAAGACAGCGCGACAGCTCAAGAAAGCGTTCTTTGCCGGGGCTTTTCATGAAATCCACCCGGCGGTAAATCACATGGTCGGAGTAAGGCGGCAAAACTTCATTAACGGTCTGGTCCATATAAAAACAGGGCAGACAGTAATCGGCCTTGTACATAACTTCGATCACCACTTTTTCTGCCGATTCCATCGGAGCTCCTTTCAAATGGTTTAATTTCGGGCGTAAGCCTATATTTTCTGCTGCCGAATGCTGCTGTAGACCGCCTTGCACATCCCGGAGACACCACCTTCGATTCCTTCGGGATTTTTAAAACCTTCCGTTCCCTTGAGCCGCTCGAAATAGTCCTCGGCCTTCTCCAATGCTTTGTAGGCGATATCAATATCCCCGGCGGGTTTGATACGGAAAATCCACCCGCTGCCATAGGGATCATCGGCGATTTGCTGCGGATTTTCACGCAAGGTTTGGTTAAAACAGATGGTTCCGGCTATGGGGGTGTCTATGTATTTGGGCTTGCCGGCGATTGCAAATGCAACCGCTTCGCCTGCGGATACCATCTCGCCTTCGTCTGCCAGCCAGTCCATGCCCGTGATAACCCCGGAAAGCACCAGTGACGGCTGGGCAAAGCCGAATTCGATGGCCCGGTCCGCGACCCTGCCCCAGATGCCCTGTGCTGTGTGGTAGCGGCGATCATCCAATATCTCCACCCGCTGGCCCAAAAACTTATTCACAACTATCATGCCTGCCTCCTAATTTAAAAAATTTCTTACCGGAAGCATCGTTTTTCCGGCATTAATAAGGATTGCTGCTCAGCAAACAGCAGCGTGCAGGGAGGCCCTGGCCTCATTTACCAGATGATAAGGTTCAGCCGGCTTTTTTTGGCAGCCCCAGATACTCGCCAAGCTTTTGAGAAATCTGATCCGAATCCGGAAGTCGCCCCATGGAAACAACCTGCCCGTTTATGACCAGCCCCGGCGTCATGGTGACACCCTTTTCGGCAAAATAGCCGGGATCAGACCGTTTTTTCAATTTAACCTTTTCGGCAATCCCCATTTCGGTTAAAACGGTTGCCACTCTTGCATGGAGCATGTCACACTTTTGGCAGCCCACCCCCAGAATCTCAATAACTTCCTCATCACTGCCTGAACTCGGGGCCACATCAAAGGCGTCTCTGATCCATTCGGCTACTTGGACTCTATCCGGCACGCAGCCATCATGAACCCTTTTCCCCTTAATAACAAGCACGGGTGTCATCATAATACCTGCCTCCCCGGACTTTTCCTGGCAGGGCCGGAGCGCCTCGTCGAGTGCCGGAGACCATTTTTGTGCAGCAGACCCGCAGCAAGAAGCCTGATCATGCCCCGGGGATGGTCCGTCAGTAAGTGCATATATATTATCCCAATCCACCTCTGTGGCAACCCTTTTTGCCACATCTTTGGCTGTACCCGGCAAAAGGCCTGACTCGGAGGCAATCCGGAGCGCTTCATTGCTGGTGTAGGCAATGTGACGGACCGGCACGTCAAGTTGCATCACTTCAACGATGTCCCGAACCATCCGGGTGAGATAGTCACAACGGGGGCAAGGCGGCTCGGTTCCAATAATGACGATTTCATGTTTCATTGTTTCAACCCTCCTGCGGCTCATTGGTATTCAAGCTTTAGAAAGCTTAGAGCATTATTGCAGAAAAAAAAATCGTCCTAAAGTTGATTTTTATCAATATATCATTTTGCTCCCTATTATGCCCCCACATCCTCCAATTTTCACCCTGGAATGCCGGGGGAAATTCAGAAACAACTTCCCCCGGCACGGAGATGGCCGATCGCAGTAAATACAATCTTTCTGTTTGGCAATGATTTTTAATAAAAGAGGATTTCTTTTACAGCCGGCCAACCGCAGGGCTGGGCTTGCGGCCATATTCCTTGGCCGTTTTCACAATGGCATGCATGTTTTCTTCCTTGATATCCGGCCAGAGGTCGCAGCCGGGCCACACCGCATCCACGCCGCCGTCTATATTTGCCTTGATGGCTTCCACGGCCTGCTCCACGGTTGTTTCCTCCTTGCAGGGAAGTGCAAAAACGTCAAAGTTGCCAAACAGAAGCGCATCGTTTCCAATCTTTTTACGCGATTCGACAAGGTTGTTTT
>JAABTZ010000082.1 GCA_011389605.1 Desulfobacteraceae bacterium | reverse complement strand
CAATTTTGATGCTCCCGTAAAAAGTCTCTTTTAGACGGCTTTGTAAAAAATTCAACATCAAGGCTTGCGCGATATGGCGGCAATAAGGCTATGGAATATTTTGCGGGCGTCCTTCCCGGAAAGAAGGAAATTGTGTGCAGCCTTCAGACATGTCTTTAGCCTGCTCGGATTGTTATTCCCATATATGAGCATTGCCTGGGAAGCCTCATTACCTGTGCGGCCCTGAGGACAAATATCATAAGCAGGTGTCAGTGTCAGTGCGTAACCATCCCAAAAGACCGCATGGCTGCGCGCATGATCATCCGTGTTACCGCACAGAATATTGAAAACAAGCCGGGAGAACATCTCTTTTAATGCAGGCCTTGGATAGGTGAAACGGTGAGGGATAATCTCGGATAGCGTTTCATAGCTGGCGTAGCGTACCATCATATCATCCAAACCAAACAGGGTTAGAGCAGAGACCTGGGCCGGATTTTTAGCCGTCCATAGCAAACACCCCCCGCCCTTAAACATCAGGATCTCCCCGAGGCAGGAAAGCTTTGCTGAAAATCCGTTCATGATCAACCATGCACGGGTTTCCTCATTTTCAAAGCGGGCACTTTTGCCCCGGCTTTGAACCGCATACAAGTCAAAGGGGCGATACAAACTTTACACCAAAGCTGGATTCTGAAATGCAGGGAGGTGATGCGTTTTTTCCACCGCAGGTTGCCATTTGCGTACGCATGTAATATAAACATGGAAGAAGGCATTTAAACCTGAACAAAGGAGACCTGTTATGAACTACGAAAAGATCCGTTTTAGTAAAAAGGATGCCGTTGGGATTCTGACCCTGGCCAACCCGGAAAAGATCAATGCGCTGTCCGGGCAAATGATCCAGGAAATCATCCACGCCCTTGGGCAGGTCTCTGCAGATGAATCCGTAAAAGTCGTCATTATCCGGGCCGAAGGCAAAAATTTCTGTGCCGGCCATTATTTGCCTGAACTGCAAAACGCGGGCGTAAAATCGTACAAATGGACTTTTGATGAGTGCACCCGGATGATGCAGTTGATCCATGATCTGCCGCAGCCTGTGATCGCGCAGGTTCAGGGCATCGCCACTGCGGCCGGATGCCAGCTGGCAGCCTGGTGTGATATGGTCATCGCCAGCGAAGATGCAAGCTTTGCCACGCCCGGCGTAAAAATCGGTCTTTTCTGTACGACACCGGCGGTTGCCGTTTCCCGGGCCATCGGGAGAAAGGCCGCCATGGAGATGCTGCTGACAGGCCGTTATTTCCCGGCCGAAGAAGCCAAACAGCTCGGGCTGGTCAATCGGGTGGTGCCTTTAAGCCAACTGGATCAGGAAACGGAAAAGCTGGCGGCCCAAATTGCAGAAGCAAGCCGGTTTACTTTAAGCATCGGAAAACAGGGCTTTTATTCCCAGGTGGATCAGGAAGATGACAAGGCGCTTGATTTTGCCAAGCACACCATTGTCATGAACTGTATGGCCGAGGATGCACAAAACGGCATTCGGGCATTTGTTGACAAACAACCCCCGGTGGAATGGAAAAACCGCTGATCTGTCTTGTCCCCATAAATCCGTGGGCACAATCCTGACGACTTCGTAAAAAATCCAATATCTGCGTTACGTGCGATTTTTCAGAATTTCACATACGGTTAAGTACCCTGCATTCTTCAAAATTGCGTAAGCCTTGATCTTGAACTTTTTACAAAGCCGTCTAAGGAAGAAAAGGGACGCCCTTTATATATTTATGTTTACCGTTCAAATCCGGCATGCTAAAGAAAATGCATGCCGAGACAAGCCAGAATAGATGCGCCGGGGGCGGTGCACCACATCATTTCATGAGGAATCGAGCGCGCTGAAATATTCCGTGACGATCAGGATCGCGACGCTTTTCTATGGTTTGGACCTGCCGCGTTTATTAAATGTAAAAATATAAAGGGCGTCCCCTCTTTTCCCGCTGCATTCTTCGAAATCGCGCAAGCCTTGATCTTGAACTTTTTACGGCGCCATCTGAAAACCGACTTTTTACGAGGCCATCAAAAATGACAAAGAAAACAAAATCCGCCCCCTGCCTGGCCTTTCTGGGCACCGGCTCCGAGGTGGGCAAAAGCGTGCTGGCCGCAGCCATGTGCCGGGTGCTTGCAAACCGGGGTTTGCAGGTGATGCCCTTTAAGGCCCAGAACATGTCCAACAACTCCGGGGTCACCCCGGAAGGCCTGGAAATGGGCCGGGCCCAGATCGTACAGGCAGAGGCGGCCAAAACCGCCCCCCATGTGGACATGAACCCGGTGCTGTTAAAGCCCGCAGGCGACAACGGCTCCCAGGTGGTTGTCATGGGAAAGGCCACCGGCCACCAGCAGGCGGCGCAGTATTACAGGGAAAAAAACGCGCTTTTCAAAACAGCGGCCGCAGCCCTTGACCGGCTGCGAACCCGATGCGATGCCGTGATCATGGAAGGCGCCGGCTCATGTGCCGAGGTCAACCTCATGGACCGGGATTTTGTGAATCTGCCCATGGCCGAATACGCGGATGCGCCCGTGGTACTGGTGGCAGACATCCACAAGGGTGGTGTGTTTGCCCAGATCATCGGCACCCTCCAATGCCTGCCGCAGCATTTTTCCGACCGGATTGCCGGCTTTATGATCAACCGGTTCCGGGGAGATCCGAATTTGTTTTCAGACGGTTTGACATGGCTTGAACAGAAATCCCGAAAATCCGCCTTCGGAGTGATACCCTGGTTTGATCACATCCGGATCGAGGCCGAAGATGCGGTATCCATTGAAAAATCCGCCACCACTGCCGGTGCAACGGTTTCCGGCCCGGCCGCGGCAGTGGTCCGGCTACCGAGAATTTCCAACTTCACCGACTTTGATCCCCTGGATGCCGCAGAGGGCCTGTCCGTGCATTTCATGGAACAGCCCGGGGATTTATCGCATTTTTCCGCCATTATCCTGCCGGGCACCAAAAACACCCGTGCGGATCTGCAATGGCTGCACAAAACCGGATGGGCGCAAGCCATTCAGGCCTATCACCGCAACGGGGGGCATGTTCTGGGCATCTGCGGCGGATATCAGATCCTGGGAAAAAGCGTTCATGATCCTGACGGGCTGGAAGGCGAGCCCGGCAACACCCATGGCCTTGGCCTTTTGCCTGTTGAAACCGTTCTGGCCGCCCCCAAAACCACCACCCTGGCCCGGTTTTTCTGGGGTGAAACCGAGGGCACGGGTTATGAGATCCACATGGGACAGACAAGATCAGAACAAGGCACGTCCCTGTTTCACGTAACAGAGCAAAACAGCCGGGCCTGCGATTTTGCAGAAGGGTGCGTGAGCGCAGACAACCGGGTCATGGGCACATACATGCACGGCCTGTTTGACCGGCCGCAGATCCTTGAAAAATGGCTGGCCCATGTCGGCATACACGGAGTCCGGGTTTCAGGCCTGCAGGGGCCTGCGGCCAGGGATCTTCAATACGATCTGCTGGCACAACATTTTGAGGCCCACGCAGACATTGCCGCACTCATGGCCTGTCTCGGCATAAAGGAGAAAAAATGATCCACGGACACGGGGGCAACATCTTTCTTTGCCGCGGCAGCGACCCTGGGATGCGCGCCCGAAGACATCACGGACATGAGCGCCAATATCAACCCCCTGGGCCCCATGCCCGGCCTGCTCAAACACCTGGCCGAAAATATCCATGCCGTGTGCCGGCTTCCGGAGGTGGATGCCGGCCGGTCTGTGGCCGCTTTTGCCGATTTTGAGGATTTGGACAGATCCGAAGTCATTGCCGGGGCCGGCACCAAGGAATTTCTCTACCTGCTGCCCCGGGCTGCAGCCATCGGCTCAGCCCTTGTGGTCGGGCCCACTTATGCCGACTATGCAGACGCCCTGGCCATCAACGGCGTCAGGCACGAATTTCTAATGCGCGAAAGCCGCCAGGGATTCGCCCTGGACGCAGACCGGCTCAAAAGGGCTGCAAAAGACACGGATGCGATTTTTTTGTGCAACCCCAACAATCCCACCGGCGGATACACAGACACCGATTTATTGGCCCATCTGGCCCGGGGCCTGCCGGACACGCTTTTTGTCATGGACGAATCCTACCTACCCTTTGTGTCCGGGGCCGGAGAAAAAAGCCTGGCCCGCATGGATCTGCCCAATGTTGTCGTGCTCCGGTCGCTTTCCAAAATGTACTGCATCCCGGGCCTGCGGGTGGGATTTTGCGCCGCGTCCAAAGGCCTTGCCCAAACAATCCGGAATCACTGTCCGCCCTGGAGCGTCAATGCCCAGGCCCAGCAGGCGGTGATCTATATTGCCCGGAATCAGGACACGGCCGGAAAACATGAAGAAAAAACCCGGCAGTATCTCAAAGACCAGCGCGCCGCAATCAGCCGGCGGCTTGCCGGCATACCCGGCCTTCAGGTCCATGATTCGGATGCCACATTTCTTCTCCTGGAAGGAAAAAATTTCACTGCCGCCGAGACAGCCGTCCATATGCTGGACCATCGCCTGCTGATCCGGAACTGCAAAAATTTCAAGGGCATAGACAGCCGTTTTTTCCGGATATCCATCCAGGACCCGGACACAAATATCAAAGCAGCAGACCTGATTGCCGGTTGTGCTCAAAAGCGCACGCAGATGGCCGGCCCGGAGAACACCTGATGGCCGGGCTTTCTGCCGCCTGGATCATACCCACTGCCCTGGCCCTGGATCTGCTTCTGGGCGATCCGCCCCGTCTGCCCCACCCAGTGCGCCTGATGGGCGCGGCCGCAGCCAGGCTGGAAAAACCTTTCCGAACGCTTTTGTCCAATGAATTCACAGCCGGACTGGCTTTTGCCGCAGTCCTGGTATCGGGCACTTATTTCATCACCATTGCCGGGGTGCTGCTTGCCCGTCTGGCACATCCCACGGCAGGCACGATTTTGGAAATCCTGCTGGTCTATGCCTGCATCTGCCCGCGGTGTCTGTATGACGAAGCCGGAAAGGTGCATCAGGCCATAGCGGCCGGCCGCCTTGATCAGGCCCGGGCCCTGATTGCCATGCTGGTAAGCCGGGATACGGCAAACATGGATGAATCTGCCATCAACCGGGCAGCCATTGAAACGGTTGCGGAAAATTTCGTTGACGGGGTGCTCACCCCCCTGTTTTTTGCCGCCATCCTGGGCGCGCCCGGTGCTATGGCTTTTAAAATGATCTCCACGCTGGACTCCATGGTGGGATATCGCACGTTAAAATATGAACTTTTCGGAAAAGTTGCTGCCCGACTCGATAAAGCGGCCAACTGGATTCCGGCAAGGCTGTCTGTGCCCATCATCTCCCTGGCAACCGCCCTGATTTGCAAAACCGGCCGCAGGGCTCATGATGGTTTTGCGAATGATGATCGAATAGGATCCCCTGTACCAAGCTGCCGCACCCAGGCCGGGATATCCGCATTGCATTCCGGTCAATGATGATAATTATTATAGAAACGAAAACAATGGGCTGAATAGAAACTAAGGAAAACAACACATGGAATACTTGATTATCATCATTTTGCTGGCTGTTGCGCTTGGGTTTTTCCTTTTCAGGAAAAACAGGCCCGCGGATTCCGCCGGCACCCCGGCTGTTGAAGCCACATATATATGTGATCAGTGCGGGGAGCATGAATGCGTCTGCCGCAAAGAGGGAAACGGACAAAGCAAATAATGGCCAAAGAAGGACCCGTCATGAGCGATAACGCCAAAGCCGCAGTGCTGGCCGCATTTGCCGCAGACAGCCTGGCTCTGGGCGCCCACTGGATCTATGATCCGGAAAAAATCCAAACAGATTTCGGCAGAATCGAATCTCCGGTGGCACCGGGGCCGGATTCCTTCCACAAGACCAAAGGCAGGGGGGATTTCACCCATTATGGGGATCAGATGCTGGTTCTGCTCCGGTCCATTGCCGAGCAAAAGGGATTTGAGCCTGCCGATTTTTCAAAACAATGGCGGGCACTGTTTGACGACTATGACGGCTACATCGACAATGCCACCCGCAAGACCCTGGCCAATTATGAAAAGGGTGCGGATCCGGAAAATGCCGGGTCATCATCCAATGATCTGGCCGGGGCCGCCCGGATCGCCCCACTGATCTGCCTTTATCCCGATGACCCGGAAAAACTGGTACAAGCCGCACGCTCTCAGACGGCCATGACTCATAACAATGAAGCCGTAATTGACGCAGCGGCGTTTTTTGCCAGGGTGGCCCATGCGGTGCTCCAGGGTTCGGCGCCGGTTGCAGCCATGGAAAGCATTGCAGAAGACGATGAATTTGCCATGTCGCCCATTTCCATGTATATCGGGCCCGGACTCAAGTCCGCAGACGAAAAGAGCGCTGATGCCATCGCGCGGTTCGGCCAGGCCTGTGAAATCGACCAGGCCCTGCCCGGTACTATCCATCTCATTGCCCGGTACCAGGACAATCTCAAAGAAGCCCTGGTCCAGTCGGTTATGGCCGGCGGCGACAGCGCGGCCAGAGCAAGTATTGCCGGGATGATCCTTGGCGCGCATCTGGGCATGGAGGCGGTTTCCGGAGACTGGATCGAAAGCGTCAGCCACATCAGCGAAATCCGCACGCTTCTGTAAGACTAAGTAAGACTAAGTAAGAGCAAGAAGAGCAAGAGACGCCCTTTATAGAAGAGCAAGAAGAGCAAGGGACGCCCTTTATATATTTATATTTACAGTTCGAATCCGGCATGCTAAAGATAATGAATGCCGAGACAAGCCAGAATAGATGCACCGGGAGCGGTGCACCACATCATTGCACGAGGAATCGAGCGCGCCGAAATATTCCGTGACGATCAGGATCGCAACGCTTTTCTCAAAAAGCTCGGAGAGCTCATCGTTGAAACAAAGACCCAATGCTTTGCCTGGGCCTTGATTCCCAACCATTTCCATCTTCTGCTCAAAACCGGCAATGTGCCGATTGCAACCGTTATGCGCCGGCTGATGACCAGCTACGCCATCGGCCACAACAGGCGCCATCACCGAAGCGGGCATTTGTTTCAGAACAGATACAAATCGATCCTGTGCCAGGAGGATGCCTATTTAAAGGAGTTGGTGCGCTATATTCATCTCAATCCGCTGCGGGCCGGTTTGGTCAGGGATATGGACGCACTGGACAGATACCGTTTTTCCGGGCACGGTTCGATCATGGGCAGGCATAATATCAACTGGCATTCGGTCAACGAGGTCCTGCTTCTTTTTGGAAGCAAATCCGCCGAGGCCCGAGGAAGGTACCGGGAATTTGTTGTCAAGGGAATCGGGATGGGCAGGCAGCCGGAACTTCTCGGCGGGGGCCTGGTGCGAAGCGCCGGCGGGTGGTCGGAGGTCAGGTCAATGCGCAAGGCTGGAATTTTTCAAAAAAGCGATGAGCGTATTTTAGGGGATGGCGATTTTGTCCGGACAGTCCTGGCGCAAGCCCGGGAATCGATGAACCAGAGATACGCGCTTGCATCAAAGGGAATAACGTTTGAGCATGTGATCTCCCTGGTATCTGAGCTGCTATCGGTTCAACCCGTGAACTCTTTGGACCCGGCAAACACAGAAACGTTGTAAAGGGCCGCTCTCTTCTTTGTTTCTGGCTGGTACGAAAGCTGGGAGTATCCATGACCGATATTGCCGACCAGTTCAGGATTTCCGTCCCGACCGTGAGTGTTTCCGTGAAAAAAGGTGAAAGGATTGCATCCGAAGCGGGTTTGGACCTGCCGCGTTTATTAAATATAAAAATATAAAGGGCGTCCCCCCGTCCCCCTTCGCGCAGACATTTTCACCGGCGAAAAAGTGGCCCTGTTTTCCTTTTTGGCTGTCATTGCCGGCTCCATCCTAATGGTCCTGGTAGCTGAATCCTTTGCCCTGGCCTTTGTCGGCCAGATGATCATGGCCCTCGGCATGGGCTTTGCCAATGCAGCCGTGTTCAAGCTGGTTCCCCGCTACACACCCGCAGCCGTAGGCGGGGCCTCGGGCATCGTGGGCGGCCTGGGCGCATTCGGCGGATTTGTCATTCCCCCGGCCATGGGCCTGTTTGTGGCCGTATCCCCCACAGCCGGCTACAGCAAAGGATTTGCCGTCTTTACCATCCTCACAGTCATCGCCCTGGGGCTTTTGTATATGCTTTACCGGTATCCTCCGGCTGAGGGCAATGCCCAGTAAATAGCCGCAAATCAGTTAAAGGAAAATCTTAAATGAAAAACAGGAGGTCAAAATGAAAAAAGTTTATCTGATTGTTTTTGTGATGATGTTTTTCTCCCTTATTCTCGTTGCTTTCGCCGCAGCAGAAGATAGCATGGCAAAACAGGGAAAAGAAGAAAGCTTAAGCCTGATCGTTGCGACCCCTGAAGATGGATTCCAGCTGGCCATTGCGCTTTCACGCAAAGGTGTCACAGAAACCCAGCCGGACAAGGAGGTGTTAAAGAAGCTGCGGCCGGCTTATGCACATGATCCGGACAGTTTAATTGCCGCATCCCAGGTAATTGCCATTCATTTCCAAACCATTGCCGCTGCCAATAATTACTGGCGCAACGGGCAGTAAACCCGTGAACATGGTTATCAAAGCTTGAATTGGGGCCTTGCCCTATCGCAAAGCGGTTTTTGTCCTTTGAACCTGCTTTTCGATAATATTTTGAATCTCAGGAATGATAGAAGCCGGGCCCCACAATTCATGATGTTCTGCTGCCACTTTTTCTGCTGCCTCACTTATTGCTTTGCCCATCTCACTTAAGGTTATCAAAACCAGTTTTGTCCCAATGCCGACTGATTTAGCCATGCGTTCCCAGTGGCGGATATATATCCACTGTGGACGATTTTCCTTTCCGATTTTCATGGCCAGTTTGTCATGGACGCCTTCGTATATCCCCGTGCACATGAGATCATAAAATGGTGCAAGCCGGATTTCATCCGATTTCAGCAAAAAAGAAATGTTTTTGGCATGCGCATCGGCATTATAGATGTAATAATTGAACATCACCCATTTGAGCAGGGCTTTTTTGTCAAGGATTGGATGGCTGGAAAATCGGTCCAGCAGAGAAAAACAATCCGGGAGGGAAGGACCGCCTTCAGCCTCATATTTGGTCTCGGCCATCAGTCCGAGCGCCTGGCAGAAATCTTCCTGATGAAGACGATGCAAAACGCCTGTGCTGTCGCGATACCGGTCATAGCGTTGGACGACATAGACTTCGACCGGGCTTGTCAGGACAGTTGCCGGGGGAACATTTAAGCCGATTCTTTCGGCTATGGCCATACAGAACGCTTCGTTGCGCACGCTTTGCTCGATGCCTTCGATGTTCGGTTTAATAATATGGGAACTGGGAAAGG
>JAABTZ010000081.1 GCA_011389605.1 Desulfobacteraceae bacterium | reverse complement strand
CACCTACAGCCCGGTGCGGCTTAAATACCCCTATATCCGCTCGGCCCTGGTGGACATGTGGCGAAAGGCATTGGATGATCACAAAGACCCGGTTGCTGCCTGGCGGTCAATCGCAGAGGACCCGCAAAAAGTCAAAGCCTACCAGAAAGTCCGGGGCAAGGGCGGTCTGGTCCGGGTGTCCTGGGACGAGGCCGCAACCCTTGTGGCCGCAGCCCTGGTGCACACAATCCAAAAATACGGCCCGGACCGGGTGTTCGGATTTACGCCCATTCCGGCCATGTCCATGGTCTGCTACGCCTCGGGCGCAAGGTTTCTGTCTTTGATCGGCGGGTCCATGATCAGCTTTTATGACTGGTACGCGGACCTTCCCCCGGCCTCGCCGCAGATCTGGGGCGATCAGACAGACGTGCCCGAAAGCGCGGACTGGTACGAGGCCGCCTACATGATCGTCTGGGGCACCAACCTGCCCATGACCCGCACCCCGGATGCGCACTTTTTCACCGAGGTGAGATACCGGGGCACGCGCGTGGCCGCAGTGGCCCCGGATTACGCGGAATACGTCAAGTTTGCCGACTCCTGGCTGCCGGCCCGGGCCGGAACCGACGGGGCGCTTGCCATGGCCATGACCCACGTGATCTTCAAAGAGTTTTACCTGGACCGGGCCTCTGAATATTTCACCCAATACGCCAGAACCTACACGGATCTTCCCTTTCTGGTGCGCCTGGATGCAGACGATGCAGACGATGATTCCGGCGGCCGGCTTCCGGGCTTTTTTCTGCGGGCCGCCGACTTGGGCATTTCCGCAAACAATGCCGAATGGAAGCCCATGTGCTGGGATCAGACAACCGATTCAGCCGTGGTGCCAAACGGGAGCATCGGGTTTCGATGGGGGGAGGAAGGCCGCTGGAACCTTCACCATGTTGACGCACAGACAGATGCGCAAATCGAACCCCGCCTGAGCTTTGCCCAATCCAATCAGAGCTGGTGCAAAACCCGGTTTCCGGTGTTTGCCTTTACCGGCGCAGGCACCCGCACCGGGTATGTGCCGGCAAGAAAAATCGCCGCACACGACGATGAAATCTGGGTAACAACCGTATTTGATCTCATGGCTGCAAACCTTGGCCTGATGCCGGAAAATGCGGAAAACTTTCCTTCTGATGCAGACACACGCGATTACCCGGCAGACGACCAGGATCCCAAACCCTACACCCCGGCCTGGCAGGAGGCCATCACCGGTGTGCCGGCTGTCGATGCAATCCGCGTGGCCCGGGAATTTGCCCAAACAGCGGAAAAAACCCATGGCAAAGCCATGATCTTTCTGGGTGCGGGTACCAACCACTGGTTTCACAGTGACATGACCTACCGGGCCATTATCAATCTGACCACCTTGTGCGGCTGCCAGGGAGTCAACGGCGGGGGCTGGGCCCATTACGTGGGCCAGGAAAAAATCCGGCCCATATCCGCCTGGGCCCAGATCGCCTTTGGCCTGGACTGGATCCGGCCGCCCCGGCAGCAAAACGGCACATCGTTTTATTATTTTGCCACCTGCCAGTGGCGCTATGATGCCATGGACGCCGGCGCCCTTGCCTCGCCTATGTTTGCAGACAAACTGGTCTCAAAACACCCGGCCGACTATAACGCCGTGGCCGCCCGGCTGGGCTGGCTGCCGTCTTATCCCCAGTTTAACGAAAATCCCCTGGATTTGTGCCAACAGGCAGAAGATCAGGGGGCGAAGACCGATGACGAGATCATTTCTTATGTCACGGAAAAAATCGCCTCCGGAGACCTGGATTTTGCTGTCCATGACCCGGACAACCCGAAAAATTTTCCCAGGGTTTTGTTTTTGTGGCGGGCCAACCTGCTCGGGGCCTCGGGCAAGGGGCACGAGTATTTCTTAAAGCACCTGCTCGGCCTGGAAAGCGCGGTGGCTGGGCCGCAAAGCGAGCACCGGCCCGAACAAATCCAGTGGCGTGAACCCGCGCCCGAAGGCAAGCTCGATCTTATGGTGACCATGGAGATGCGCATGTCCACGTCCGCGCTTTACTCGGACGTGGCCCTTCCGGCGGCCTCCTGGTATGAAATGCATGATCTGAGCACAACAGACATGCACCCGTTTATCCATCCCTTTAACCCGGCCATTGATCCGCCCTGGGAGACCCGCACCAACTGGGACCAGTTCAAAACAATCGCGGAAAAATTCTCCGAGCTGGCCAAAACCCACCTGGGCAGCCGCAAAGACCTGGTGGCAACACCCCTGGCCCATGACTCGCCGGGCGAAATCGCCCAGCCCCATGTGGAGGACTGGAAGGACGGAAAAACCGCGCCCAAAGCCGGCAAAAATCTGCCCAATCTCACTGTGGTGACAAGGGATTTTGGTCAGACCTACAACATGATGACCGCCCTGGGCCCACTGGCTGCGGAAAAAGGCATGGGGGTCAAGGGTGTTTCCTGGAAGGCGGATACGGAATATGAAGATCTAAAGTCCGAACTGGGAACGGTTTCAAAATCTGGCCCGACCCGGGGCATGCCGCGCCTGGAAACCGGAAGAGACGTGGCCTGTGCCATTCTGGCCCTGGCCCCGGAAACAAACGGGCACACGGCCGTCAAATCCTGGAAAGGCGTGGAAAAAACCAGCGGGCTTTGTCTTTCCCATTTGAGCCGGCAGCGCGAGGGCGAAAAAATCACCTTTGACAGCATCACCGCCCAGCCCAAAGAAATCATCACTTCGCCCACCTGGAGCGGCCTGGAAACCGAAGACCGGCGCTATTCCCCGTTTGTGATCAACATCGAGGAAAAACTGCCCTTCCGCACACTTACGGGCCGGGCCCAGTTTTACATGGATCACGAATGGATGCTGGCATTCGGCGAGCATCTGCCGGTCTACCGCCCGCCACTGGACATGGACGCCATGGGATCTGCCGGGATATCGCGGGAACCGGGAAAGGAAATCATTTTAAACTATCTCACCCCGCATTCCAAGTGGTCCATCCACAGCACCTATTCCGATACCCTGGTGATGCTCACGCTTTTCCGGGGCGGGGAGGCCATCTGGATCAACAACGAGGATGCCGCGGCCATCGGGGTTTGCGACAATGACTGGGTGGAGTGCTTTAACATCAACGGGGTGGTCATGGCCCGGGCGGTTGTCAGCCACCGCATTCCCCGGGGCAAGGCATTCATGTATCACGCGCAGGAGCGGCTGATCAACACGCCGGGCTCAAAGCGCTCCGGCCAGCGGGGCGGGACCCACAACAGTGTCACC
>JAABTZ010000080.1 GCA_011389605.1 Desulfobacteraceae bacterium | reverse complement strand
TGGTCAAGCCCACCCACATGATCGGCGGGTATGCCCAGTTCAGCTATTTTTTCAACTACTACGGACCCACGGGCGCCCAGCGCGACGAGGTGATCGTGGTCCGCAAAGCCGGGGAGATCGACTGGTATGAAGATTAAAGCCCAGATGACCATGGTGTTAAACCTGGACAAGTGCCTCGGGTGCCACACCTGCAGCATACCATGCAAAAACGTCTGGACCAGCCGGCAAGGCGCGGAATACATGTGGTTTAACAACGTGGAGTCCAAGCCCGGCATCGGGTATCCCAAAAACTGGGAGGACCAGGGGATTTACAGGGGCGGCTGGACCGCCAAAAACAACCGGCTCTTTCTTGCCGCCGGCGGCCGGGTCACAAAACTTTCCCGGATTTTCAACAATCCGGATTTGCCGCAGATTGACGCCTATTACGAGCCCTGGGATTATGACTACGGCGGCCTGGTCACAAGCCCGGTAAAAAAGCACCAGCCCGCCATCCGGCCCCGCTCCCAGATCACGGGCCAGTCCATGGAAATCCAGTGGGGGCCCAACTGGGAGGATGATCTTGCCGGGGTATGTGAAACCGGCACCGCAGACACCAATTTTGCCGGCCTGGATGCACAGAAATACCTGGAATTTGAGCAGGCCTTCATGATGTATCTGCCCCGGCTGTGCGAGCACTGCTTAAGCCCGGCGTGCGCGGCCTCGTGTCCGTCCGGTGCGCTGTACAAAAGGGATGAAGACGGCATCGTGCTGGTGGATCAGGCCCGGTGCCGGGGCTGGCGCTATTGCGTGTCCGGATGTCCCTACAAAAAGGTGTATTTCAACTGGAAAACCGGCACCTCGGAAAAATGCATCTTCTGCTATCCCAGAACCGAAAGCGGCATGACCACCATGTGCTCTGCCTCCTGCGTGGGCCGGATCCGGTATGTGGGCGTGATCCTCTATGACGCAGAGCGCATATCCCAGGCCGCATCCGCAGCCGACCCCAAAGACATCTACCCGGCCCTTGTGGACATCATGCTTGATCCCCATGATCCGGATGTTTTAAAACAAGCCGAAAAACAGGGCATTTCCGAGGCGTTTTTAAAGGCTGCCCAAAACTCGCCCACAGACAAGCTCATGCGCAAATGGCCCCTGGCCCTGCCGCTTCACCCCGAATACCGGACCCTGCCCATGGTCTGGTATGTTCCGCCCTTAAGCCCTCTGCAGACGGGCACTGAAAACAAAAAAGCCGATGAAACGCTTTCAGACATGCGCATCCCGGTCAAATACCTGGCCAATCTCCTGGCTGCCGGAGACGAGGCCCCGGTGCGCCGGTCCCTGAAATATCTCATGGCCCTGCGGGCCTACATGCGCTCTTTGCGCCTGGAAAAAACCCCGGACAAAAGCATACTGGGCCAGGCCGGATTGGATGAGAAACTGGATGAGCCAGCGGTTCTGGAAATCTATGACCTGCTGGCCATTGCCAAACACAAGGACCGGTTTGTGATTCCAACCGCCCCAAACCCGGACCAGGCCGACATGCGCGCGGCCCAGGGCGAAAAAGGATTTGAGTAAAGCCATGGACCAAAGCTTTCAAAAACAGATCAAAACATTGTCGTTTCTGCTCCAGTTCCCGGACAAACACACCCTTGAGTCACTGCGCACGGCCACCACGGAAACAGAGCATGTGTTTGCCGAACCCGGGCGCGTTCACGTGCGAAAGTTTCTGCAATACCTGGCAGAAACCCCAAACCTGGCCGTACAGGGAGCCTTTTGCGCGGCATTTGACCTAAATCCCGATACCTGCATGAATCTGACCTGGCATGAATACAAGGACGGTGCTAAACGGGGCCCGGCCCTGGCCCGGTTTGCCCGGGCATTTGACGATGCCGGGTTTGCACCCGTGTGCCGCGATCTGCCCGATTATCTGCCCATGGTGCTCGAACTCATGTCCCAGGGCACAAACGGCGAGTTTCAATGGATTGTCTCTGATCACCGGCAGACCGTAAAAATGCTCACAGAACGGCTCAGATCCATGCAAAGCCCGTATGCCACAATTTTTCAGGTTCTGACCGAACTGTTGGAAGCGGTTTCAAACCAATACAAAAAGGGGGCATGATGAGCGGATTTGTCCATATCCTGGGTTTTATCGTGTTTCCGTATATCGCCCTGACAATCTTTGTCCTCGGCCATGCCTGGCGATATGTCACGGACTGGAAGCGCTGGAACGCCGCATCCTCCCAGTTTCTCCACAAAGACAGCCTCAAAGGCGGCATCACCATATTTCACTGGGGTTCGCTTCTGACCCTGGTGGGCCATGCCGGGGGCATGCTGATTCCCCAGCGGATCTATGACCTGTTTGGCATCAGTGAAGCGGCCCACAATTTCATGGCCCACTGGGTCGGGCTGGTGGCCGGGCTGCTCATGATTGCAGGGGGGGGCTGGCTGCTGGTGCGCAGAATCGGCCAGGACCGGATTGCGGCAAACACGTCCGTGCATGATTACGTGCTGCTGGCACTGCTTTTGGTGGTTTCCGGGCTGGGGCTATACAACGTGGTGTTCACCCATTATGATGTGCTCTACTCGGTGGCCCCCTGGATCCGCAGCATCGTGGTACTGGCCCCTAACCCCGCGCTCATGGCCCCGGTGCCGGTGTCCTATAAGCTGCATATCTTAAGCGCCTTTGTTCTTCTGGCCTATTCGCCCTTTACCCGGCTGGTCCATATCTGGAGCGCGCCCGTGACCTACTTGTACCGAAGCTACGTGATTTTCAGAAAATTACCCGGCACAAAAGGAGCCTAAACCATGGCAGATGAAAACAACAATGAAAACCAAGCAGTCTGCTATGCCCGGTCCAGCCGGACCGCGGCCCTGACCTGGACCACCCTTGCATTTTTTGCCGGGTTTGCCGGGGTCTCAGCCTTCGGGCCCATTGTGGCGCGCCTAAAGGAATCCATGGAAATCAGCGCGGTGCTCATGGGCGTGCTGTCTGCCTCGCCGTCTTTGACCGGATCGCTTCTTCGCATCCCCTTTGGCGCGGCCGTGGACCGCATGGGCGGCAAAAAGCCCATCCTGATTCTGCTGGGCCTGGCCGGCGCGGGCATTATCGGCCTGGCCCTTTTGTATGCCCTGTTTCCCGAGCCAACAGCCGCCCAATTTCCCCTGTTTTTGCTGGCCGGTATTTTGTGCGGCTGCGGCATTGCCATATTTTCTGTGGGCATTCCCACGGTTTCCTACTGGTATCCCCAGAAAAAGCAGGGTGCAGCCCTGGCCGCCTATGCTGGTCTGGGCAATCTGGCCCCGGGCCTGTTTGCAATGCTTTTGCCCGCCATGGTGGCGGCAATGGGGCTGAAGTTTTCCTACATTGTCTGGGCGGTATTTGTGCTGGCGGTATTTGTGCTGGTCATGCTGTTTATGAAGGATGCCCCGTATTTTCAGTATCGGGAAATGGGAATTGAAATCGATGACGACGCCCTGATCCATGCCTGCGGCCAGGAGTTGCTGCCCTCGGGCGCTGCAACGGACTCTCTGAAAAAAGCCGGGGCCAACTGGCGCACCTGGATTCTGACCTATTTTTATTTTATCAACTTCGGCGGATTTATCGCGCTCACAGTCTGGTTTCCCACCTACTGGTCCGAGTTTTTCAAAATGAGCATCATAAACGCGGGTTTTCTCACCGCCGCCTATTCCCTTTCCTCATCTCTTTTCCGGGTGGCCGGCGGCCGGGCCGCAGACATTTTCACCGGCGAAAAAGTGGCCCTGTTTTCCTTTTTATCTGTCATTGCCGGCTCCATACTCATGGTCCTGGTGGCCCAATCCTTTGCCCTGGCCTTTGTGGGCCAGATGATCATGGCATTGGGCATGGGTTTTGCCAATGCAGCCGTATTCAAGCTGGTGCCGCGCTATACCCCCGCAGCAGTGGGCGGGGCCTCTGGCCTCGTGGGCGGTCTGGGCGCCTTTGGCGGATTTGTCATCCCCCCGGCCATGGGCCTGTTTGTAACCATCTCCCCCACAGCCGGCTACAGCAAAGGCTTTGTGGTCTTTACCATACTCACCATAGCCGCCCTGGGACTTTTATACGTGCTTTACCGCTATCCCCCGGCTGAGGGCAATGCCATGTAACCAGGTAAGGTATGGGGACGCCCTTTATATATTTATATTTACAGTTCGAATCCGGCATGCTAAAGAAAAAGCATGCCGAGACAAGCCAGAATAGATGCGCCGGGAGCGTTGCATCACATCATTGCACGAGGAATCGAGCGCGCTGAAATATTCCGTGACGATCAGGATCGCAACGCTTTTCTCAAAAAGCTCGGAGCGCTAATCGTTGAAACAAAGACCCAATGCTTTGCCTGGGCCTTGGTTCCCAACCATTTCCATCTTCTGCTCAAAACCGGCAATGTGCCGATTGCAACCGTTATGCGCCGGCTGATGACCAGCTACGCCATCGGCCACAACAGGCGCCATCACCGAAGCGGGCATTTGTTTCAGAACAGATACAAATCGATCCTGTGCCAGGAGGATGCCTATTTAAAGGAGTTGGTGCGCTATATTCATCTCAACCCCCTGCGAGCCGGGTTGGTAAGGGATATGGATGCACTGGACAAATACCCCTTTTCAGGGCATGGTTCAATCATGGGCAGGCACAATATCAGCTGGCATTCGGTCAATGAGGTTATGCTTCTTTTTGGAAGCAAATCCGCCGAGGCCCGACGAAGCTACAGAAACTTTGTTGTCAGGGGAATCGAGATTGGCAGGCAGCCAGAACTCATAGGCGGGGGCTTGGTGCGCAGTGCCGGAGGGTGGTCGGAGGTCAGGTCCCTGCGCAAGGCCGGGACTTTTCAAAAAAGCGACGAGCGTATTTTAGGGAATGGCGATTTTGTCCAGACCGTCCTGGCCGAAGCCCGGCAATCCATAAACAAAAGATACGCGCTTGCAGCAAAGGGAATAACGTTTGAGCATGTTATGTCGTTGGTATCCGATCTTCTATCGCTTAAACCCGATAAGCTGTTTGGCCCGGGCAAAAACAGGACTGTTGTAAAGGGCCGGTCCATTCTTTGTTTCTGGCTTGTACGGGAGCTGGGGATATCGATGACCGATATTGCGGACCGGCTTAAAATTGGCGTTCCGACCGTGAGTGTTTCCGTGAAAAAAGGTGAACAGATTGCATCCGAAGCCGGTTGGGACCTGCCGCGTTTATTAAATATAAAAATATAAAGGACGTCCCACATGCATAAACAACTGCTTTTATCAAACCATTGCTGCAATTTGACATTCAATCTTATTGGGCCATTGATTGCAGCCAATGTTCAAAGGAGAGGAATATGAAAATTTATACAGGCAAAGGGGATCAAGGGTATGCAGGACTTCTCAGCGGAGAACGAGTACCCAAGAACCATGAGCGGATCATGGCGCTTGGCGATATTGACGAATTGAGTTCAGCCCTGGGTGTTTTGCGCACAGGTTTGACCGAAGAAACCATGGAAGCCGGCAAACACATCCGGCATATTCAGTCGGACCTTATTATTATTGGTGCATACCTGTCTGCCTGGCGTGATGCCCCCGTTCTCGACAAGCTACAAAAGATAGGAGATGAAGACATAAGATTCTTAGAGACATCCATTGATACGATTGAGCAGATTCTACCTGAGCTAAAGGGGTTTTTGCTTCCAGCGGGTAATCCTTCTGCGGTCTTTGCCCATTTCGCACGCTCTATTTGCCGTCGCGCAGAACGAAGGGTTGTCGGTCTATCAATCGAATTAATAGTTGGCCGGCCACCCAAACTAATCAAACCGATCCTTGTTTATTTGAATCGGCTATCCGATTATCTGTTTGTTCTTGGCAGATATTGCAATCACCTGGCACAAATACCAGAAGATATTTGTAAAATCTGACACAACGAAAAAAAACAATACAGGTCCTTGCCCGGGAAGAGAGGGGCACACGGGCCAAGATCTATTTTCACAAAAGATGCCCTTGGAGGGTATGGGCATTCGGTCATGATAAAACCAGGGCTTAAACATCATGGAGAAAAACTACTATGCCTTAAAAAACCGGCCATCATCAGCATTGATCAGACACCTATTGCATTACCATTAAATAAAAACCATGGGGACGGGGACGGCGTCCCCGTTCCCGCGTTCCCGAAAAAGGCGGCGCCGGGTGTCAGTCCGGCGCCGCCCTTTTTGTGCTGGGGTTGTGCAGGGATTTATTTGCCGGGGAATTTCAGGGAG
>JAABTZ010000079.1 GCA_011389605.1 Desulfobacteraceae bacterium | reverse complement strand
GAATGCAGCGTACTTAGCCGTACGTGAAATTCTGAGGCATCGCGCGTAACGCAGATATTGGACTTTTTACGGTTCCATCAAATTTTATTTTTATACATTTCAAGGAAATTGGCAATGCCTGAAAAATCTACATTTGAACAGTTAAGAGAAGATGAGCGGGAGGTCCGCAAACGCTTGATAATAACGGCGGCCATGGAGCTGTTTGAGGAAAAATCCTTTCATGAAATCGGCATGCGCGATATCGCCTTAAAAGCCGGTGTTTCAGCAGCCTCCATATACCGTTATTTTCCAAGCCGGGACGATCTGTTCGTCGAAGCTTTAATCCAGGACATCAACCACATTGAAAAAAGGCTTCGCGAGCGGGTGGAAAGCGGCGGCAATATAGAGGAACTTGCCATTGCCGTGGTGGACTATCTCATAGACAATGAAGCTACTTTTCAGATGATGGTCCATTTCATGATCCGCGGAGAGCTAAACCCCCAGGCCCTGAAAAAATTCAACAGCGTGCAGCGCTACTTTCTGAAAATGTTTTCCAAGGTCGTGGAGCAGACCACGGGCTCGGAGAATCTGCATCTTAATGCCCAGGCATTTTTTGCCTGCATGGCCGGGGTGGTGCTCACATACAGGAATTATCCGGGCCGCACAGCGGAAGAAAAACGAAAGTCCATCCACAAACTGGCAATTATGATCATGCACCAGGGGGAATTCAGCGAGGCATAACCCCCCAGGAATTCTGCCGATCAGCTGCCGCATCCCGGGCCTGCCGCACAAGCATGTCATAACGACCACTGTAGCGCGGGGAGAAATGAAACAAGGTAAAACGTTTTACCCCCGCAGCAGAGGCAATGCGGCCAGCCTGGCCGGCGGTAAGATGCTTTTTGCGCCTGGCAATCTGTTTGTCTTCATCCAGAAACGCCCCCTCTATAAAAAGATGATCCGCGTTCCTGGCCAGAAAAATCATTTTTTCCAGATTTTCCGCGTTCCAGGCAGCATCAGCGATATAGGCAATTTTTCTGCCAGGCGTGATTACTGTAAGCCTGTCTGCCAGTTCCTGAAGACTAAATTTGGTGGTTTCAGCCCCTGATGCAAATTTTAAGGGAATCTCAAATTGGCCTTGCATGTCTTCTCCGGCATACAGGGCCTGCTTAAACTCATAGAGCCATGGGCCGGGCTGCAGCTTCATGGCCTCAAGCATTTCTTTTCTGACATTAACGCTGAAGCGCTCCCTGACAGAATAGCCCATGGATGCAATATCGTGATCCAGAATTGCGGCCTTAACGCCAAAGGCAGGCTCGCTATACAGCCGGCAGCCCTCAAATGATCCGGTTTCAGCAGGCTCCGGGACAAAACCTTTCCGGCATTGAAAACAACTGGTAATCAGCTCTGTCCCACGGATTTCCGTTGCTGTTAGGATAAGTGGATTTTCATAATTGTGCACCAGATTCCAGCTGTATGCCGAAAGCTTTGCGGACATGCGGCTTAAAAACCCCTCGGGCCCAAAGACATGCAAGGTTTTTTCCCTGCCAAGACAAATCCGCAAGATCCGGTCAAATCCGATAAAATGATCCATATGGGCATGGGTGATAAATACGTGGGTAATTTTTAAAATATCTCTTGCAGACAGGGCCGAAAGATCTCCGGCATCAAAGAGCAGGGCGCGTCTTTCATAAAAAAAGGGGATAAACAGGCCGGGATCTCCGGCCGGATTATTTACAAGGCGGGGATTGAAAATCGGGGGCATTATTTCATCAAATGGCGTATCACCTGGCGGTGGATGCAGGCGTAGATCTCTTCATCTGAACCGTAGATATCAATGATATCCTTGTGCTTGATGAGCTGTTCGATCACAAACGCCGTTGTGTACAGCGTAACCACGTGGGGATTGGCCACCAGGTTGCGCAGCTGGGCAATCTGGAAATCAATGTCAAAGTCATCTGCCCTTGACAGCTTTTCCAGGCAGTACTCAAGCTGCTCGCGCACTGCATTTGCGTTGTTGGTTTCCACAAGGTTATTTTCAAGAAGTTTTGCCGAAATTGCGTTGGCCAGAGATCCAACCACCTCGCCCACAGCATGAATGGCACGCCGCCGTTCATATTCCTTGGATGTTTCAATGCGGGAAATCAATCGCGATTCCCCGCTGTTTTCCGGTCGAAATCGTTTGGACATAACCGATTTCCTTTCTGTTAGGTTTTCGAAAAAATGATAGTCTTGCATCATAATGATATGCCGTGTTGATTTCAAGGAAAAACTCAAGATTCCTGTGTTAGCAGTGTTTTGGCAATTTCTTCGACAACCAGCTGCAAATCTTTTTTCCCGTTGTAATAGTTCCACCGAAGCCGGAAAGCTATGCGCCCAAGGTGCCTTGGCACCGGCCTTTGGGCATCGATGTTAAACCAGACAGCTGGCAGGGTGTGCTTTTTAAGCGAATCTGGCTGACGAAGCATAAGACGAAGATGTTTGCCGCCCATGACTTTTGAAAAGACCACTTCCACGTTGTTTGCGGCAAATACCGGTTCAGGATTCTGCTCGCCAAAGGGTTCCAGACCCAAGAGCTCATTTGCCAGGGTTTCTGTAATCATGTCAAAACCAAGCTCGCAGTCGATGCGCACACTGGAAACAAACAAAGAATCCTGGCAGTATTTGCTGATGCGGCTGTTGAATGAACGGGAAAAATCTTTCATCTGCTCGGGTCTGGCAGAAAGTCCGGCTGCCATTGCATGACCGCCAAAGGCCTCAAGGTTATCGGCGCAGGCCGACAAATGCCCGTATAAGTCAATGCCCGGCGTGCTTCTGGCAGAACCCACCCACATGCCGTTTGAAGATGTAAATAATATAACCGGCCTGCAGTACTTGTCTGCAAGTCTTGAAGCCACAATTCCCAGTACGCCCTGGTGCCATTCCGGATCGGCCAGCACCAGGGCCTTTTGATCCAGAATCTGCGGTGACTGCTCAAGATACATCTCGATCCGGCGCAGAATTCCGGCTTCAACGTTTTGCCGCCGGGTGTTTAACCCGTTGATCCGTGCTGCAAGATCTCTTGCTTTTTCAGCATCCCGGGTTGTCAGCAGATCCACGGCAAGATGGGCATGATCCATGCGGCCGGCCGCATTAAGGCGCGGGCCGAGCCGGAAAGCCAGGTCCTCGGCTTCCAGGGCGGGTTTCTTGATGCCGCAGGCTTCCACAAGGGCGGCAATGCCCGGGCGCAGACCGCTGTTGATGGTTTCCATGCCAATTTGGGTGATAATGCGGTTTTCATAAACCAGGGGCACTATGTCCGCAATTGTGCCAAGGGCCACAAGATCGCAGATTTCCTTTAAATTGGGCTCGGCAATGCCGGTGAAAAACCCTTTTTCCCTAAGCTGTTTTCTCAGGCCAAGCAGCAGGGCAAAGGCCACCCCCACGCCTGCCAGGTGTTTTAGTCCCGAGGTGCAGTCGCATCTTTTGGGATTTACCACGGCATGGGCCGGGGGAATATCGGCAATATCGTGATGATCCGTAACAATTACGTCAATGCCGGCCTGCCTTGCGCAATCCACGGCTTTGCCGCTTGAAGACCCGCAGTCCACTGTCACGATCAGATCGATTTCCATGGGGGCTGCAACATCGGCAATGTGTTCAGGCTTTAACCCGTAGCCCTCGTTTATGCGGTGAGGAATGTGGTAGCGCACATTTGCCCCGGCATGTTTTAAAAACTCAAACATAATGGTTGTGGAGGTGATGCCGTCCACGTCATAGTCGCCGAAAATAAGTATGCGCTCTTTTTTATCTATGGCATCAGCAATGCGCAAAACAGCTGTATTAAGGTCTTTTAAGGAAAACAGGGATTTAATGTCGGCAAGGGATGGTTTTAAAAACCCGGCTGCCTTTTTTTCCGAATCCATTTTCCGGTTGACCAAAACAGTGGCAGTCACCGGATGGCACCCCAGTTTCCGGCACAAATGGCGCACCAGGCGCTGGTCAGGTTGTTCAATTACCCATGTCTTATCCATGCCGAGGATATAACGCACCAGGTTTTATATTGCAAAGTGAAAAACGCAGATGATATGATTTCAACATTATGGCAGACACAACCGGCACATACCGTACCACATCCAGGCACCTGCGCGTGGAGCGCCGGGATATCTGTTTTATGAAATACATATTTGAAGCATATGAAGGCATTGCCGTGCTCGAAACCATGGATGCAAAATCCGGTCATATCGCCCTGCACACTGCCCCGGGCTGCGAGGCAATCGTGGATGGCATTTTAAAGGATCTTGGCCGGCAACTGCCCATGGAAGACATGGAAGATAAATAACCAGGAAAGCAATTTCAAAATGGGAACACAAAAGAGCAAACGGGTCATGATCCAGACCCTGGGCTGCCAGATGAATGTCTATGATTCTGAAAAAATGATGCAGACCCTGGCTGCAATGGGGTACGAGCCAGTGGACACGCCCTGGAAAGCAGATCTTGTGATTGTAAACACCTGCGCAATCCGGCAGAAGGCAGAGCAGAAAGTCATGAGCTCAGTGGGCAGGCTTTGCGGAATCAAACGCAGAAGGCCTCAGATGAAAATTGCCGTAGCCGGCTGCGTTGCACAATATCAGAGTGAAAAAATTTTCAATCGTTTCAATGGTGTGGATCTTGTTTTAGGCACCAGGGTGACCCACCGCCTGGCCGATTATATTTGCGCCATTGAAAACGGCGGGGGCAGAATTGTTGATGTTGAAATGCCTGACATAAACACAAACGGCCTGCTCAGCACAGCGCCTGAACAAACAAAAGACACAGACCGGCCTCCGGATTCGGATTTCTGCGGAAAACCATCTGTTTCAGGTATTTCAAGGTTTGTGACCATAATGCGCGGATGCGACAATTTCTGCGCCTATTGCGTTGTGCCTTACGTCCGCGGCAGGGAAACCAGCCGCCGGCCCGGGGCCATAGTAGATGAAGTGCGGGCCTGCGTTGATTCCGGGGCCCGGGAGATTGTCCTTCTGGGCCAGAATGTCAATTCCTACGGCAGAAAGGAGGGCTTGTGCACATTTGCCGAATTGCTCGAACGGGTAAGCGGGGTTGAAGGCCTTGAGCGGATCAGGTTTGTTACCTCCCATCCAAAGGATCTTTCAGATGAGCTGATAGATGCCTTTGCCCGGATTGACAAGCTGTGCAACAATATTCACCTGCCCGTGCAGTCGGGCTCAAATGCCGTGCTCAAACGCATGAACCGCAAATACACCCGTGAGACCTACCTGGAGCGCATAGCCGGGCTGCGATCGGTCCGGCCCGGAATTGCCATTACTTCAGACTTTATTGTGGGATTTCCGGCAGAGACCCGGGATGATTTTGAAATGACCCTGGATCTGCTTGAAACCGTACGATTTGATACCCTGTTTGCCTTTGAGTACTCGGACCGGGATCTTGCTCCCTCCCGGCGGTTTGACAACAAGGTTGATGAAAAAGAAAAACATCAGCGCCTCCGCCAATTGCTCGACTGCCAGGCTGACATTACCCGGAAAATTTATGACGGCCTGGCAGGACAAAGCATGAAGGTTTTGGTTGAAGGCTTCAGCAAGCAAAACCGGCAGATAGATTCTATCCGGCAGCCTGACATCGTTGAAATGACCGGCCGAAGCCCGGAAAACCGGATTGTTAATTTTGTATTTGACAAGCAGCCTCCAAATCCTGACCCGGACTCCCTTGTGGGAAGCGTCGTGGAGGTTATAATTGAAAGGGCGTGTGCCAACTCGTTGAAAGCAAAGATGCAAAAACCTGGAGCATCGTTTGTGCAAGCCACAAGCAAAGGAGGAGAAATCAATGCTGCATGAAATGACAGTGGCGGGTCTGGCCATGGACCCGTCTTCAAACGCGCCCATCCTGATTTTAAATTCCAAAGAGGAAGATTTTTCCTTACCCATCTGGATCGGGCTCATGGAGGCCGCATCCATTGCCTCGGTTCTCCAAAACATCGAATTTGAAAGGCCCATGACCCATGACCTTTTCCGAAACTTCATCGAGCAGGCCGAAATAAACGTGCCCCGCATTGAAGTGTGCGACCTGCGCGAAAATACTTTTTACGCCAAAATCCTGTGCAAGGCCAAAGACCGGGATTTTATAGTCGATGCCAGGCCAAGTGACGCAATAGCCCTTGCTTTGCGCCTTAAGGCTGATATTTACGTGGATGACAGCGTGGTCAGGCAGCTGAAAGTCAAAAACGGGGAATACGAAGTTGCAGATGACAGCGATCAAGGCCAGAAGTGGGCGGAATACTTGAAAAATCTGTCACCGGATGATTTTGGCAAATACAAAATATGACAGGCAGTGTTAAGTAGAATCAAAAGGAACTCATTTTTTTGCGCTCTTACGACATTGCACTTCGTTGCCCTGACGGCGGTGCGGAAAAGGGGATTTATATAAAAAAACGCTTGACAATCTTCTCTGAATCATGAAAATTGCCTATTGCAAACATAAAAATACTTATTTTTACGGTTCCATCTGAAATCAGACTTTTTTACGGGACCAACTATTTTGTATTAAGGGAAAAAACAAAATGACAGACACATACTCCGGCAGAAACTGCTATTACAGCGGCTATTATTATTATTTTTACGCCACGGGTCTGCCGAAAGCGTGCTGATGATACTGTAACATTAAAAACATCTTAAAAGCCGCGGGCAGACCCGAAACTGCCCGCGGCTTTTTTTTGTGCAAAAAGCCGTGGAATAAAAATATCTTCACGGTTTTTTTGTTTTTGAGCATCCGGCTCGACCATAATTTTTAAACCAGCAAATCAAGGAGGCAGCAACAATGACAATCATCGGCAAACAAATCCGCATGGAACGGATCATGGACCGAAACTCGGGCCGCACCATTATCGTACCCATGGACCACGGTGTGTCAGTGGGGCCCATCGATGGCATAAGGGATATTAAAACCGCAGTGGCAACCGTTGCTGAAGCGGGCGCAAACGCCATTGTGGAGCACAAGGGGTTGGTGGGCGCAGGACACCGGAGACGGGGCTCTGATATAGGGCTTATCGTTCACCTGTCCGCATCAACCAGCCTGTCTCCGTTTCCCCACTCCAAGACCCTGGTGTGCAGCGTTGAAGAGGCAATCAAGCTGGGTGCTGACGCCGTGTCCATACATGTAAATATCGGCGACAGCCAGGAAAAGGAAATGCTCCACGACTTTGGCAGGGTTGCTGCCGAAGCCAGAACCTGGGGCCTTCCGCTTCTTGCAATGGTTTACCCCCGGGGGGAAAAGATCAAGGACGAATATGATGTCTCCGTTGTCAAGCACGCCGCCCGGGTGGGATGTGAAATGGGTGCAGACCTTGTAAAAGTCTCCTACACCGGATCTGCAGATTCCTTCAGGGAAGTGGTGGAAGGCTCAACCGTGCCTGTAATTATTGCCGGGGGGGATAAAATGGATTCAGACCAGGAGATCCTTGAAATGGTAAAAAGTTCCATTGATGCAGGCGGCTCAGGAGTGTCCATAGGAAGAAACGTATTTCAGCACAAGACACCCGGCAAACTTATCAAGGCCATGGCAAAAATCGTGTTTCACAACGGCACCCTGGAAGAAGCCCTGGCAGAACTTGGCTGATCGGACACAGGACAATAAAAGGGGGTTTTAAAGAGATGCGAAAAACCATATGGGTAAAAATTGATCCGTGGGACAAGGATCTTGTCACCACTTCCCTGGAAGGTGGAGCTGACGGGGTTGTAATTCCCAAAGGCTATTCTGATGCGGCCAGATCCCTGGGCCGCATCCAGACCATTTCAGATGACGGGGATTTGCAAATCGGAACAGACGTGGTGTATTATACGGTTAACAGCGGAGAAGATGAAGAAGAGATCGCTCAACTGGCCCGGGACCGGAAGGTAATTCTGAGCTGCACGGACTGGACGGTTATTCCTCTTGAAAACCTCATTGCCCGGGGGGCAAAGGTGATTGCCCAGGTTGAGAGCCTTCACGAGGCGCAGACAGCTTTTGGCATTCTGGAAAAAGGCGTGGATCACATTTTATATGTGCCAAAGGATGCAGCTGATCTTAAAAAAGCCCTGTCGGTTCTAACTGCCGAAAGTGAGGCCACTTCCTTGGAAATTGCTGAAATTACAGAGCTTCGGCCCGTTGGCATGGGAGACCGGGTATGT
>JAABTZ010000078.1 GCA_011389605.1 Desulfobacteraceae bacterium | reverse complement strand
ACATGCACGGAAATGATCCCCGGCCAGGGCATGCTGGTGGGAAACAGCAGTGCGGCACTGTTTCTCGTGCATGCAGAAAGCATATCCAATCCTTACGTGGCCCCGCGCCCGTTTAGGGTCAATGCCGGACCTGTGCACGCATATACCCGCGTACCGGGGGGAAAGACCCGCTATCTGTCCGAACTCGCCGCGGGCGATGAAGTGATGATCGTGGATTATCAGGGAAAAACCACCGTGGGAGTGGTTGGCCGGCTTAAAATAGAAAAGCGGCCCCTTATGCTGGTTAAGGCAAAAATCGGGGACAAGGAAATTACCACTATCCTGCAGAATGCCGAAACCATAAGGCTTACCGACCCCGACGGCAAACCCGTGTCTGTTGCTGTTTTAAAGCCCGGCGACAAAGTGCTTGCGGCAACGGAAGAATCGGGCCGTCATTTTGGAATGAAAATCGATGAGACCATAACGGAGAAATAATGGCTCAAACAGATTTACAACCCATTACAGTTGATACTGCCACCCGGGTCTTCGGGGTAATCGGCCATCCGGTCTTCCACAGCAAAAGCCCGGTCATGCATAACCGGGCTTTTGCCGTAACCGGGTATCCTGCAATTTATGCCGCCTTTGATGTAACAGATATTGAGCCTGCAGCAGAAGGAATCAGGGCTCTTGGCATCTGCGGGGCCAGCGTGACCATTCCTCACAAAACCACAGTCATGAAACATCTGGACGCAATAGATGATCAGGCGCGCAAAATAGGTGCGGTCAATACCATTGTAAACAACAAGGGCTGGCTTAAGGGATACAACACGGACAGCTACGGTGCCGTACATGCCCTGCTGGATCAAACCGGTCTTTCCGGAAAAACCGTGATGATAATCGGGGCAGGGGGGGCAGCCCGGGCAGTGGGCCATGGCCTTTGCGAGCATCCGGGAACCAGGGTTTTTCTGACCAACCGAACGGAAAAACACGGGCTAATTCTTGCCCAGGATCTTGATGCCGGATTTGTGCCCCTGGAAAAACTTGAAACAACTGACTTTGACATCCTTGTTAACACCACGCCCGTTGGCATGTATCCTCACACCGATGAAATGCCGGTTCCCGAATCCGTGCTGCGCCCGGAAATGGTAATAATGGATATTGTCTACAATCCTTTGGAAACAAAACTGCTTTACACTGCCAGAACCAGGGGCTGCAAAGTAATAGACGGGGTGGGCATGTTTGTCTACCAGGGCGCAAGACAGTTTGCGCTCTGGACCGCACTTGAACCCCCTGTTGCCCAGATGCGGCAGGTTGTCTATGATACCTTAAACAACTATTGATGGCACCGTAAAAAGTCCAATATCTGCGTTACGCGCGATTTTTCAGAATTTCACGTA
>JAABTZ010000077.1 GCA_011389605.1 Desulfobacteraceae bacterium | reverse complement strand
AAATCATGGAACAGATGGCCCCCCAGGGCCCGGTCTACCAGGCAGGCACACTGTCTGGCAATCCTCTGGCAATGGCTGCAGGAATTGCAACGTTAAAACAGCTTCAGAAACCGGGAATATATGAAAGCCTGGAAGAAAGCTCATCCCGGCTGGCCGAAGGCATGGGCCGGACTGCCGGCAGACTGGGCATTGAGGTGACCTTAAACCGGGTGGGCTCCATGCTGGGTATGTTTTTTACCCCCGGACCGGTTCGCAATTTCGAGGAAGCCAAAGCTTCGGACACCAACCGGTTTGCACGGTATTACCGTAGCATGCTGGAAAAAGGCATTTATCTTGCCCCGTCCCAGTTTGAGGCGGTTTTTGTGTCCACGGCCCATGAAATTGCAGACATCGATGCTACTTTGTCTGCTGCAGAGGCTGTAATGGCCCAGCTTTAAGAAAGAGAGCACCTTTTGAATCCACCCGGAATACCTGAAAAGGTAGGCTGCGTGCACCTGATTGCCGTTTGCGGAACAGGCATGGGTGCCCTTGCAGCGGCTTTAAAGGAATTGGGCTATGTGGTCACAGGATCGGATGCCAATGTTTATCCGCCCATGAGTACCTTTCTGGCCGAACGCGGCATTGCTGTCCGCCAGGGCTTTGATCCGGGCCATCTTGATTACGGCCCGGATCTTGTCATTGTGGGCAATGCCGTGAGAAAAGACAACCCCGAGGCCGTGCGCATGCTTGAGGCGGGCCTGCCATATTGCTCCATGCCCCAGGCGGTCAATCATTTTCTGGCAGGCGATAAACAGACCATTGTGGTCTGCGGCACCCACGGAAAGACAACAACGGCTTCCATGGTGGCATGGCTGCTGGCAGCAGCCGGGTGCGATCCTTCCTTTATGATCGGAGGCATTGTCCGTAATTTCGGCTCCAACTACCGGGTGGGCAGCGGTCCCCACATGGTAATTGAAGGCGATGAATATGATACGGCTTTTTTCGACAAGGGCGCAAAGCTGCTCCATTACAGGCCTTATGTGACAGTCTGGACCGGGGCGGAATTTGACCATGCCGATATTTTCACGGATTTAGAAGAGATAAGATCGGTTTTTGACCTTTATTTTTCCGCAATCCCCCGGGATCGGACACTGATTGCCTACGGGGCTGATGCCGCAGCCCAAAGGCTGCTTTCGGGCCGCCGGTGCCGGGTGCGGACTTACGGCATCAGGCCTGAAGATCACTGGCGCCTTTTGCCTGAAGCATCAGAGCCAGGGCTAAACCGGTTTTCAGTTTTTGAAAAACAGCAGTTTTTCGGTACCTTTGAGATGGCACCGCCCGGGGCGCATAACCGGTTAAATGCACTATCCGCCGTGGCCGCAGCCGCAAGCCTTGGAATCTCCGGTGAAAATATAGCGGATGCCTTGAAAACCTTTGCCGGGGTCAAAAGGCGCCAGGAAATCAGGGGTGTGGCCGGAGGGGTCACTGTTATTGACGATTTTGCCCATCATCCCACGGCGGTTTGCGAAACTGTTGCCGCAATAAGCTCGGCTTATCCTGAAAGCCGGCTGATCGCCGTTTTTGAACCCCGTACCAATACCAGCATGCGCAGGGTCTTCCAGCAGGTATACCCCGATGCTTTTGACAGGGCTGATCTTATCTGTATCCGAAAGCCTTCGCTTCTGCACAAGGTGCCTGAAGATCAGCGGTTTTCTTCAACGCAGCTGGCCGAAGACCTGCGGAAAAAAGGCAAGGACGCACATTGCTTTGAAGATACCGGCCAGATCGTAAAATTTGTGGCCGGTGCAGCCAGGGCAGGGGATGTGGTGCTGGTGATGTCAAACGGCGGGTTTGACAATATTCATGAAAGGCTGCTTTCCGCCATGGGCGGAAAAGTGCGATAGCCTGTAAAAAAAAGCCGGTATTTGGCGGGTTTTACCCGCCAAATACCGGCTTTTATACTGTAATGCTTTACTCTGTTTTCTGATCCATTTCTTCGTCCCGCAGAACCCGGCGAAGCACTTTGCCCACCGGTGAAACCGGGATGTCATCCCTAAAGTCAATGAACTTGGGCCGCTTGTAGCCGGCCATGTTCTGCTTGCAAAATTCCCGGATTTCTTCTTCTGTGGCTTTTTCATCAGGTTTGAGCTGGATGAATGCCTTTACCGCCTCCCCGCTTTTGGCGTCGGGCACGCCCACTACCGCCACCAGCTGGACCTTGGGATGCTGGTATAGAATGTCTTCCACGTCCCTTGGATATACATTGAATCCGCCCACAAGGATCATGTCTTTTTTGCGGTCAGTGATCACGATAAAGCCGTTTTCGTCTATATGGGCGATATCACCTGTGAGAAAATAGCGCCGGCCGTCAATCTGACGGAACACAGCCTGGTTTTCCTCGGGCCGGTTCCAGTATCCCTGCATGACCTGGGGGCCGAATACTGCCAACTCGCCGTCTTCACCCCGGGGAAGCTCTGTTTGAGCGGTTTCCAGGTCAACTATTTTCACGTCCGTTCCGGGAAGCGGCATGCCGATTGTTCCGATTTTTCTGGCTTCACGGTCTGTGGGATTGGAAGTGACCACGGGTGCGGTTTCGCTCAAGCCGTATCCTTCAAAGATCACGGCTCCTGTTTTGGCCTCAAACTGCTTGCATACCTCCGGGGGCAGGGGAGCGCCGCCGGAAAAACAGCCCATAAGGGAAGTCAGGTCGTATTTGTCAATATCGGGATGATTTGTGAAGGCTACAAAGATCGTGGGCACTGCCGGCATGATGGTGGCCTTGTGTTTCTGTACCACTTTCAGCACTTCGGTAAAAGGCGGATTGCCGGCCCTGGGGTCGGGCACGCAGATCATTTTGCTGCCGTTTGCGCAGGCGGAAAGCATGCACACGGTAAGTCCGAAGCTGTGGTACCAGGGAAGCACGCCAAGATAGGTGTGAAATCCCTTGCGAAGTTTTTCCGGTTTTCCGCCTTTTTCGTGAACCAGCCGGCCCCATTCCTCCAGAGCCTTGAGATCATAGTAGAAGTTGGTATGGGAAAGGGCTGCCCCCTTTGGCTTGCCGGTGGTGCCGCCGGTGTAAATGATAAGGGCCAGGTCTTCGACCGGGTCGATGCTGATCTTGGGGGGTTCAGGCTTTGCTGCGGCCACTATGTCGTCAAAGGAGTGATGCGAAGGATCATGGCTGTCGGCCTGGGGAATTTTTTTCAGCAGTGATCCCAGAATGCCTTTGATTTTGGGAAGATAGGACTTGATATTGCAATAGACAACAGATTCCACGCTCGTGTTTTTAACCGCTTCTACAGCTGTGGGATAAAATTGCGGATGGTCCATGCAAAAAACCATTTTTGCCCCGGAATCGTTGAGCTGGTAGTTGAGTTCTGAGGCTGTATACAGGGGATTGCAGGTCACGCAGGCTGCCCCGGCTTTGAGGATTCCGTGAAATATGGCTGGATACTGGGGGATATTGGGCAGAAAAATCGCGACCCTGTCTCCTTTTCGGATGCCCGAGGATGCAAGGAAGTTGGCAATCCGGTCGGCCGTGTCCTTGACCTGGGAAAAAGTGCGGGTAGCATCGTTGAATATCGTATAGACGTGGTTCGGGAAATCCCGCGCAGCCTCGTCAAGTACGTTAAATAACGGTTTTTCATACCCTTTTGGATCTACGTCGGACGCAACTCCTTCCGGCCAGCGATCAGTGGGCCAGGATGTGGCAACCATGGCGACTCCTTTTTATTTTAATAGGTTGTAAGTTGGAAAGATGGCTGTTTGGAAAAGCATAAAAACATTGATCATAATACCACACATGGATTAAATTTGTCAAAAAAAAGTAGTATGCAAAAGAAATCCGCCAGGTTTTCATGGAAAAACGCTTTTCATTAATCAATTTCGGCCCGTTTTAACGCCCTGTAATTTTATCGCCCCTTAATCGCCCTGATGTATTCAATAAAGTCAGCAGCCTGTTTTTCATCTGTGATACCCCATACACGCAGATGTTTAAAAGGATCAAGATCCGCACAGGCTGTCTGGCATCCATAAACAGCCAGAACCATGGAAATGTCACTGCTGTCCGGGGAAACAAACTCCACATCCGGGCCAAGCTGCTCTATGATGTGGGACACCAGGGCTTTTCTGTCATAGTCCGGCCGGCACCCCCCGCAGTATTTGATCCCGATTTTCAGAGGGTGCTCAGGGTTATTGCTCATTTTTCTGTTTTCCGCCTTGCGTTTAATTCAGCCTGAAGGGAATCGATTCTGCGGTGATTGTCTTCGGAGCCGATATAGGAACGGAAAAGCCATTCCTGGATACGCATGGCACCGTCTAAATCCTGGTCCAGGATCATGTTGCCAAGCTGCTTGGTTTCCCGGAGGCAATGCCTATCATATGCAGCCATGTTTTCAGCGATTTCGGCCACTGATGTCAGCAGTTGTCCTTCGGCAAAAACCCGGCTCACATATCCCATCCGTTCAGCTTCATGGGCGTCATAGATGCGGCCGGTTAACGCCACCTCCTTTGCCCGCCCAAGGCCTATTATCCGCCACAGGGGATCCATAACCGGAGTCAGGGAAAGAGCAATCTCGCGCTGGCCGAATTTGGCGCGCCCGGAGGCGTATCTGATATCGCACATCATTGTAAGGTCAAAGCCTCCGGCAATGGCAGGTCCTCCCACTGCACAGATTACCGGCTGGGGGCAGAACAGGATGGCCCGATAGGTCTGGTGGAAAAGATTCGTATAGGCTTCATTGGAAACTTTTTCCAGTTTCCTGATTTCGTTTAAATCAAAGCCAGCTGAAAAATAGCGCTCTCCTCCTGTGAGAACGATTACATTAACATCCTGATTTTCACCGAGCCGTGCAAAGATTTCCCGGATTTCTTCGAGCACTTCAGGTGAAAGACTGTTGCCCTTATCAGGCCTGTGGATGGTTACTGTGGCTGTTTTGTTTTTTACCTCCAGCAGAAGGTGCTTGTATTCCATGGCGCTTCTCCATTGAATGGGAAATAGGTGAGCTTGTTGGTAATTAAACTGAATTTACTCATTGCATGAAAGCTCAGACATGTCAAGCCGGTGCCGCTGCCTGCAGTTTCCATGGGAGAAGCCGGGGGGGGGTGAGTGCGGGCTTTATTTGCGTTTAAGAATTCAGCAAAGGGCCCGTTTCATTCAGACAAATAAAACGGGCCCTTTGTGTTTTAATGGTTTTCTGGGTGCTGCTATGCGTTTTAATTTTATTCGCGCATTTCCTGGATCGTGTCAAGCAGCTCAGCGCGAAGGTCCTCATCGGTCTGGGCTGCAGTGATGACCTCGTTGTACTGTTCAACTGTCATGTCGTTTTCTTCAATTGCGCCGGTAATTTTTTCATTGACTTTGCTCTGGAGCTCCTGGGCTTGTTCAGTGCTTTCAGCCTTGGAAAACTGATCCTGGTATTTTTCCCGTATTTCGGTGATCTTTGTATAGGATGAGGCGGTTTTTTCTATCCGTTCATCGGAAAAGTCAGGAGTTTCAATTTGCTGCTGCTGTTGCTGCTTCTGGCCCGTGTTCTGACTCTGGGCTGCTGCAGGCAGTGTGAAGAAAAATACAAGCGCCAGTGCGCATGCAATAATAAGGGACTTTTTGCCTTTGTTTTCAAAAGTGGTGCTAAACATCTGGTTGCCTCCTTTTTACATGATTGATTACGGGTTTTACTTTTTTGGGCGGCCTGCTGAAAAAAACAGCCAAAGCGCCTGCACTTTTTGTGCGTTTATCGTTTAGTTTTAACTCATGCAGGGAACATGCCATCATGGGCTGGGTGTATGGGGTCGTTTTACTTACATTTAAAATTCAGATGCTTAAAGTGTATTTTGGGACTCCGGAGGTGATAAGAAAAGGATTGACAGGTAAAATGTCATGTGTATATTTGACACATGTGGCAAAATATTTCAGAAATAATTTCTCAAAACCAATTCAAATTTACCTCAGGGGGCATGAGCCTGCGCGGGGCTCTTGTTATTTATGTGCTGGTACCCATGGTTGTGGTTTCGGCTGTGGCGGGTTTGTGGAGTCTTCATGCATTTGAACGCCAGGTGGAAAAACGAATGCAGAAAGACCTTGAACTGGTGGCCCGTGCAATCAAGCAGCCTTTGAGCCACGCAATCCAGCGTGAGCGGGAGGGCAGTATTGCCCAGGCCCTGGAATCGGCCTTTTCCATCGGACGGGTTTACGGTGCATACGTGTATAACGCAGAAGGGGAAAAAATTTCCGCATCGGGAAGACACCAGCCTGAATCCAGGCCGAAGCAGGTCAGCCGCCTTGTTGAAGACGGCGAGCAGCACGGGGAGTATGGAGAAGTGGCCGGCCGGGATGTGTATTCCTATTTTGTACCCCTGGCTGATTCGGGCGGAAGAATTTCGGGAATACTGCAGCTTACCCGGAGGCGCTCTGATTTCCAGGAACAGATTGGCGATATCCGCTACAAGGCCGTGTTGATTTTTATCGGGGTTTTTGCCGGCCTGACAGGCCTGGTTTTCTACGGTCACCACCGGGCTCTGGGAAAACATTTCAATCGTTTGTCTGAAACCATGACCATGATTTCAGAAGGCGACCGCCGGCAGCGGTTTGCACCGGGCGGTCCCCGGGAAGTTTTAGCTTTGGGCGTTCATTTCAACCAGATGATGGATAATATCGACCGGGCTGAGCAGGAAATTCAACAAAGGCGTGCAGAGCAGGAAGAACTGGAAAAAAGACTGCGCCAGGCTGAGAAATTGGCGGCCATAGGTCAGCTGTCTGCAGGCGTTGCCCATGAGCTTGGCACTCCTTTAAGCGTTATAGGGGGCAAGGCCCAGAGGGCTCTTCGTGACCCTGATATGCCCAGGGCTGCGGCCGACAGCATTAGCTCAATTAGCAAACAGGCAAAACGCATGGAGCAGATCATTCGCCAGTTGCTTGATTTCAGCAGGCGGAGCCAAATCCGGCCCAGGCGAGTAAAGCTTTCACAGGTGGCTCGTTCGGCTGCAGCCGCCCTTGAGCCGGAATCCGGACAGGCAAATGTCTCTGTTGTGCTCAGGGGTGAATCCGATGACACCATGGAGGCAGATTCCGTTCAAATGGAACAGGTCCTGGCCAATCTTCTGAAAAATGCAATTCAGGCTGCTCCCGGCGGCCAGGTGCAAGTCAGTTGGCGATTGCAGGAAGATCAGGCGGTGTTCCAGGTGGAAGACAGCGGTTCTGGTATTGATGAACAAACAAGGAAGAAACTATTTGAACCATTTTTTACCACAAAGCCGGTGGGTACAGGCACAGGCCTGGGACTTGCCGTGGTTCACGGAATCATTGAGGCTCACCGCGGAAATATTCTGGTGGAGGCAAGCTCCCTGGGCGGGGCATGTTTTACACTGATGCTGCCGGCAGAGGGCCGGGCTTCTGCCTTGAAAGGCATAAAAAATGACTGAGACCAGAAACGCCTCCGGGCAGAAGATTCTTATTGTGGAAGACGACGAGGGCCTGGCAGGGCTGCTGGCAGATGAAATCACTGATGCCGGATATAAGGCCAGATCCGTGGACAGTGCCGAGAACGCCATGGATGTTCTGCAGGACTGGGAGCCTGATCTCGTAGTAAGCGACCTTCGTCTGCCCGGGGCAAGCGGGCTTGATCTGCTTGAAAAAGTCGTTGCCATGCATGTTCCGCCTGCATTTATTGTGATAACCGCCTTTGGCACCATTTCCCAGGCAGTCCAGGCCCTGAAATCCGGGGCCGATGATTTTCTGACCAAGCCCCTTGATCTTGAGCATTTCATGCACAGGGTGGAGCGAAGCCTGGAGACTAGACAGCTGCGCCAGGAAGTTGAAAGATTCAGGCAGATTTTTGAATTTGAGCATTTTCATGGGATGTATGGTCAGAGCCGTTCAATGCGGATTTTATTTGACCAGATCCTTCAGATGGCCCCGGCCGGCGGCCCGGTGCTGATAGTGGGGGAAAGCGGAACGGGCAAGGAGCTTGTGGCAAGAGCCGTGCATGCGGAAAGTGACCGCAGGGACGGCCCTTTTGTTGCCGTAAATTGTGCCGGCATTCCGGAGCATTTAATGGAAAGCGAATTTTTCGGCCATACTGCCGGGGCTTTTACAGGGGCCAGCAAGTCCCGCCAGGGTCTTTTTCAGGAGGCCCACGGTGGAACCCTTCTGCTCGATGAGATAGCTGAAATGCCACTGGCCCTTCAGGCCAAGCTCCTTAGAATACTGCAGGACGGCAAAATCAGGCCCATTGGCGGAAACCTTGAAAAACAGGTGGATGTCCGAATCCTTGCCGCCACGAATCAGGACCTGGAAGAAGAGGTTAGCAAAGGGGTTTTCCGTCAGGATCTTTTCTATCGGCTGGAGACTTTTACCCTCAGTATCCCGCCCCTGCGCCACCGGGCTGAGGACATAGAACTGCTGGCAGGAAGGCTTCTTAAACGTTTTGCCACACAGATGGGCCGCCAGATTCAAGGCTTTACAGATGATGCCCTCTGGCTGCTGCAGCAATACTTTTTTCCGGGAAATGTCAGGGAGCTCCAAAATGCAGTGGAAAGGGCGGTAACGTTTTGCCGGGGCAGCCGGATCCGGCCCGGGGATTTGCCGGCCAGAATCCGTACCTGTGTAAAATCCAGGGATTCTGGTTTTGATTTCACGCCGGCTCCGCAGGGTATTAACGGTGGGCTTCCCACCCTTGCCGAAGTGGAAAAGCAGTACATAAACCATGTTCTGGAAAAAGTTGACGGCAACAAGAAAAAGGCTGCCGATATACTGGGAGTTGCCCGCAGGACTTTATACAGACGTCTTGAGTAAAGATCATCCCATCAACAATTGATGGCACCGTAAAAAGTCGAATCTATCTATGATGTTGCTTTTAATCAGAAAATAGAGTAATTATATTTTTTAAAATGCTCATCTGATCGCCAACCCTGCAAATAAAAAATGCAATGTCTCATGATTTGATCCAGACAAAGATTCGAATCCCCCGCCTGATGGCTCAATGCATTGACAGGTTAAGGCTTGATAGCCGTCTTGATGCCGGCCATCATGTATCCCTTGTCCTGGTATCTGCGCCGGCGGGTTTCGGGAAAACAACCCTGCTGGCCAGGTGGGCCGGGGGAGGTAATAGAAGTGTTGCCTGGCTTTCTCTTGATGCCGAAGACAATGATCCCCGTACTTTCTGGGCATGTGTGCTTGCAGCTATTCAACGGGTCCATCCCGATCTTGGCAGATCCTGCAGGGACATGCTTGAGTCGCCTTTTGGCATCCCTCCAAAGGCCATTGTCAAAGCCCTTATAAATGACCTTGAAGAAAAGAAAAAATCTGTGTGGATGGTTATAGATGACTTCCACAGGATCGAAGACGATGAGACCCTTAAGCTTTTCAGGTTTTTTCTTGATTATATGCCCGGCTGGATGCATCTGGTAATTGCAACCCGCACTGATCTTCCGTTTTCAGTAAGCCGGCTTAAGATCGAGGACCGTTTTGCAAGGATAAACGCTGAGGATCTCAGGTTTACTCCCAAAGAAGCTGAGCTGATGGCAAGACAGGTTGTTGGCAGGTCCTTTGCCGGAGAGCAGGTTTTTGAACTTGCCCGGCAGTGTGAAGGCTGGGCTGCCGGCCTTCAGATCGCAATGCTGGCTGCAAG
>JAABTZ010000076.1 GCA_011389605.1 Desulfobacteraceae bacterium | reverse complement strand
CAACTGTACGATAGCTTCCCGGCCTCATAATCAGAGCGTTTACCTGGTGTGTGGGCAGGACAAAAGTATTGGAAGCCGAAAGCCCCACTACAAGTGCAGCCATTCTGGGATCACCGCCTGCCATCAAAGCCATGTTCATGCAAAGGGGCACCAGAAGGACCGTGGCACCCACGTTTGAAATGACCAGGGTAAAAAAGGAAGTCAGAACCCCGATGACAGCCAGCAGAACAATGGGTGCAGGCTCCCCCATAAATCCAAGTATGGTTTCAGCAATATAGGCGGCAGTGCCCGTTTTTTCAAAAGCCATGCCAAGAGGAATCAAGCCGGCAAGCAAAAACACGGTCATCCAGTCAACCGACCTGTAAGCCTCGTCTATCTTCAACACCCCTGTTATAATCATGCCCAGGGCTCCGGACATCAGTGCAACAGAAAGCTGCATTTTCAAAAAAACCACCTGAAGCAGTGCCAGACCCAGCCAGAAAATGGCCAGCCTTGCTTTTTCCGGACGAAGAATCTCTCCTTCAAGAGGCGTGGAAAAGGTAAGAGACCTGGGCTGAGGATGATTTTTAAGAATGTGGAAACGGTCCCATGGACCAAAAAGAAGCAGGGTGTCTCCCATGTTGAGCCGGATATGGGTCAGGCCGGAATAATAAATACGATTTCCCTTGAAAAGAGCAACAGGGGTTACGCCGTAAAGGGCTTTGAAATCGGCTTCACTCATGGTTTTTCCGATAAGATCGGAGCGGGGGGAAACAATGGTTTCCGCCATGCCTGCACTGGTTCTTGCAAGGCCTTCTGCAAAAGCTTCAAGGGAGTCTTTTAACTTCCAGCCCAGATCATCTGCCATTTTCATAACGTTTTTGCGCCTGCCAAGCACGGCCACGTCATCTCCGGGCCTGATTTCGTCAGTGCTTCTGGGTACAAAGTTCTTATCCCTTTTTTCAGCGTGATTTATTGCAACCACTGTAACAAGATATTTGCTTTGGAGTGCAAGATCTGTAAGGGTCCCGGAAGCCTTGGCATCCTGGGGCAGATGTATTTCATATATGGTTTCAAAGGCCCTGTAAGCCTGCATGAGCGAATTGGTCACCCCCTCATCGCTTTCACCCTTGCTTGCCGGAAGAATAAAGCGGCCAAATATAATAAAATAGACAATTGCTGCAATCAGCAGGCAGACTCCAATCGGTGTCTGGGTAAAAAGCCCGAATGGTTGCAGTTTTTCACCGCCGATGGTCATAAGATCATTTAATAAAATGGTGGGGCTGGCACCAACCAAGGTCAGTGTACCGCCGATAATGGCACAAAAACCCATGGGCATAAGAATTCGGGAGACCGGTATGCCGATGCGCTTGGAAATACGCTGGGCTGCGGGCAAAAACAAGGCTGCGGCCCCGATATTCTGCATCAAAGCAGATATCAGACCCACTGTTCCTCCGATAAAGGTTATTATCCGGCTTTCACTCTTTCCGGCAATCTTTATAATGGGACTTGCGACCTGGTTCATTACACCGGTTTTATCCAGGCCGGCCCCCATTATGATAACGGCAATAATGGATACAACCGCGTTACTGCTCAATCCCACGAAAGCCTCCCTGGGGGATATCAGCCCGATAAGGGGCAGCAGCACCATCATAAGTATTCCGACCACGTCAACCCGGACCCATTCAAAAACAAAAAGGGTGATCACAAATACCAAAACAAGCATGGTCAAAAGCATCTCAGGAGTCATGACAGATCAATCCTTTCTTCATCAGGTTAAACGCGGCTCAGCTGTTCTTATTCCCCTGCCGGAATATGAAACACAGCGCTGCTGCAGCCAGAACCAGCAAAACTCCACGAATAAAGTTAAATTCCATACTATTCTCCTTTAGGTGTCAGATTCAGAGGCTTTGAAAAGAACAACTAAGACACGCTGTAGACGTAGAGCTGCTTTTCGGACCTGCCCTCGCCTGCCACCGAATCTGCAAGCTGCTCTCCGGTCGGCTCGGAAACGACAAATTCAACATTGCCGAATTCCTTTGCAACTTTTTCAACTACGGCATCCGGCTGTCCATATCTGACAATATGTTCAAAGGGGATGCCTTCTTTCTCTGCTGCTTTTGCAAATTGCTGTGCACTTTGCCGTGCTCTTTGTTCAAATTCGCTGACTGCTTCCGGCATGGGAAGCTTTTTTAAGGCAGACTCTGAAACCGGTGCGACGCTGAGGGCGGCAATTCTGTAGCACATCCGCTGAGCCATTTCCAGGGCATACTCAATAAGGCGCGGCGAAAAGATGTCTTCATTTCCCACGACAAGCAACACGCATGAACGGATCCTGGAAACCAGAGTATCTATATCCACTGGCTTTTCCAGATAATCAAATGCTCCGAGCCGTCTTGCTTCAAGCTCGTCTTTTTCCGATCCCTGACCCGTTAGCATAATTACCTGAACGTTTGGATGCTCTTTTTTTACCCGGCGCAGCACCTCCATGCCGTCGACCCCGGGCATGCGCAGGTCAAGAACCATGACATCAGGAGATTCCCTGTCGAGCAGCTCCAGGGCCTGTTCACCGTTTAAAGCAATGTCGGAACTAAGATCCCTCATCTCCATTCTCTGGGAAAGTGTGTCTACAAAATCCTTTTCATCATCAACGAGAAGTATCCTGGTTTTCCCGCCGCAGCTCTGGTCTTCCATTAGATTCTCCTTTGAAATTTTCTTTCATGTTTTCAGATCTTTTCAACCTGTTTATACAATCCACCTATTTTTTATAATATGATAAGATGGCGGATATTAGCGGAGTTGGCAAAGTATGTCAATACATCAGGCTTGACGGCTTCGTAAAAAGGGTGTGACCTTTGCAGTCGTCCTATGATAAGGTACAAACCAAAAACACATACAGGGATTGTATCATGCACGAACTGCCGGTTACAGAAAGCATCCTTGAAATTGTATTAAGGCATGCAAAACAAAACCAGGTTAAACGCATCGTATCCATAACCCTTGAAGTCGGCGAATTAAGTGACCTGGACAATCAATGGCTTCAGCATTATTTTGATTATTTAAGCAAAGATACCACTGCGGACGGGGCTTTGCTGAAAATCCAGCGCACTCCCACAGTGCTTGAATGCAGCAAATGCGGCAATCAATTTGAAATAGAAAAAAGCCAGCTGGGTTTGTCGGATTGTCCCCAGTGCGGTGCATCCGAAGGATTTTCCCTTATTTCAGGCCGGCAGTATCACATCATGGAAATGGAGGCCATCTAAGATGGAAGAAGTCAAGTTAATACAAATCAAGGAAAACATTCTTTCCGACAACGATCAGGCCGCCGGGCAGCTCCGGGAAAAGCTCAGGGCCGAGAAGACTTTTGTAATCAATCTCATGGCCTCGCCCGGAGCCGGAAAAACCAGCCTTCTGCTGCAGACCATCAGGCGGCTCAAAGATGAGCTGCGCATCGGCGTGATCGAAGCTGATATCGACTCCGTGGTGGATGCTGAAAAGATCCGTAATTCTGGCGTGGCTGCGGTGCAACTGCGCACAGGCGGATTCTGCCACCTGGATGCGGCTATGGTTCAGGCCGGCCTTGAAGGCATTGGTTCAAAGGATTTTGACCTTATATTCATCGAAAACGTGGGAAACCTTGTCTGTCCAGCCGAATTTGACACCGGAGCCATAAAAAACGCAATGATTCTAAGCGTGCCGGAAGGAGATGACAAGCCGCTGAAATACCCTTTGATGTTTACAGTCTCCGACATTCTGCTTGTCAATAAAACAGATATGATTCACATGACCGACTTTGATATGGCCGTCTTGCGCAAACATGTCCTGGGGCTGCACCCTGACATGGAGATCCTGGAGGTATCGGCAAAAACAGGTGACAATATTGACCTTTGGGCAGACTGGGTCCGCCGGGCCGTCAAGAATTTTTCTTGACAAAATGCCCATAATCGCCTTTAATATATAAAAATAATTTTCACTTAAAACTTAACACTGTCTGTAAAAAAACTTTTTACGGGCTCATCAAATCCATCGTAAACGATGGTTTAAGTTGCCTGCCATGACCCAAGACCCGGAAAATGGAAACCAGGGCCGCAGCAATTCGGAAACCGATTTTGAGCTTGGTATCCGTTTTGAAGATGCAGCCCAGGAGGAAGCCGACAATATAGAGCCAAAAAGCCCGGACCCAAAGCTTTCGGCCTTAGAGATTGTAAGTGATCAGATCTCGCAGCTGTCTGCCTCATTTGAAACCAAGCTAAAATACGATGCCCACAAGAATAAAATCATCGACGAACTGCACCAGGAACTCCAGAAACATCGCGATGGAATGGTACAAAAACACCTCCATTCCATGGTCACCGATGTCATCAAGGTCATCGACGATATACGCAAATTCAGGGCACATTATGAAACCGTTGAAACGTCTGAACAAACTGCAGCAAGGCTTCTTGACTTTATGGAGGAAATAGCCGCTGACCTGGAAGATCTGTTTTCCTGGCAGGGCATAAATCCCTTTACCTGCGATGTGAAGCATTTTGACAGCACCCGCCAGCGCGTGGTCAAAAAACTCGACACAGATGATCCGTCCATGGACAAGGCCATTGCCCAAAGCATGCGTCCGGGCTATGAATGGAACGAAAAAATTCTACGGCCTGAACTCGTGTCGGTATACGTATATAATAACAGTTAAAAAGGGGATTCGTATTGACGGAAAAAATCAAACCCATATTCGGCATTGACCTGGGCACCACTTATTCCTCGATTGCCTACGTTGACGAGTACGGCAAGGCGGTTATCATACCCAATGCGGAAAATGAACGGGTAACCCCTTCAGTGGTCTTTTTTGACGAAACCAACATAGTGGTGGGAGAAGTTGCCAAGGAAAGCGCCAAGCTTTATCCCAACGAAGTGGTCAGCTTTATAAAGCGGTCCATGGGAGAGCCCAACTTTATATTTGAATACGGCAACGAACGCTACCGGCCTGAAGAAATATCGGCCTACATTCTTAAAAAACTCGCCCAGGATGCCCAGCAGCACCTTAAAGAAAAAATAAGCGAAAGCGGCGATGAAAAAATAACCGACGTGGTCATTACCTGTCCTGCATATTTCGGAATAAATGAACGCGAGGCAACCCGCAAGGCAGGTGAAATCGCGGGATTCAACGTACGCCAGATCATCAATGAGCCAACTGCAGCGGCCGTGGCCTACGGCTCCCTGGATACGACCCAGAACCGTGTGGTGCTTGTATACGACCTTGGAGGGGGCACGTTTGATGTCACCATGATAAATATCAGCAAGGAATCAGTTGAAGTAATCTGCACGGGCGGTGACCACAACCTGGGCGGCAAAGACTGGGACGACCGGATTGTGACATATCTGGTGGAACAATTCCAGGAAGAAACCGGCATTACAGAAGATATCCTAGATGATCCTGACACCTGGCAGGATCTGCAGCTATCGGCTGAAAAGGCCAAAAAAATTCTCAGCCAGCGCCCCAAGACTCCTGTATCAATAACTCATGGCGGCAAGCGCGTAAAACTGATGCTGGAAAAAGAAAAATTCGAAGAAATTACTGAGGATCTGCTGGAACGGACTGTGGATTTTACAAGGGACATGCTGGAGGCTGCCGGACAAAAAGGATACCAGCACTTTGATGAAATTATCCTGGTGGGCGGAGCAACCCGGATGCCCCAGGTGTCTGAACGGATTGAAAAAGAATTTACCATGGTGCCCAAGGTCTTTGATCCAGATGAGGCCGTGGCAAAGGGAGCTGCTATCTACGGCTGGAAGCTTGCTTTAAACGATGATCTGATCCGGCGGATATCCGAGAAAACACAAAAACCAATTGAAGCCTCAGGAAATCTGTCTGAAATGATGGAAAAAAGTGAAATATCGGCCAGGGATTTTCAGGAGGCTGCACGGGAACTGGCCGAGGATACCGGCTATTCCCTTCCATCCGTGGAAAACGCCATGCTCCGGGTTAAAAACGTATCTTCCAAAAGTTTCGGGGTTGTGGCCCACAACCTGACGGATGAAGAAATTGTTTTCAATCTGGTGCTGCGAAACACTACCGTTCCTGTAAATATAAAGAAAAAATTCTACACTGCCACGGAAAACCAGAAAACCGTTTTGATCCGAATCATGGAAAGCGAAACCAGCACTGTCGAAATTCCCCTGGAACACGCCACGGAAATCAAGACAGCTGTGCTTCACCTGCCGCCGAATCTGCCGGCAGACCTGCCCATAGAAATCGCTTTTTATTTAAACGAGGAAGGCCAGCTTAACATAACCGCTTTGGAAACCAGTGAGTACAGAAAAATTCAGGTGCAGGTTGATACCGCATCGGTTATCAGCGGTGAAGAATTTGAAAAAGCCAAAGAAAGATCACAGAACCTGGTGGTTCATTGAAAATCAATTCTTCCGGCAGACTTTCGGCAATCGCAACACTAATCAATATTTAGCAGGGCCATGGAACGCGAAAATTTTTATCTTCTGCTTGAACTTCCCTGTGATCCGCCGGAAACCGACACCCGGGTCATTGAAGAGGCCATTGCAAAAAAGCAGTCCGAATGGAGCCGCCTGCGCAACCATCCCACCAAGGGACTGCATGCACAAAAATGCATAAACCTGATACCTGAAATCCGCCGGGTGATGACCGATGATACACTTAGATCAAAAGAGGCAGAAGCCGCCCGGAAAATTTCAGCAAAAGACCATCAGGACAAATTCCCTGAAATTGATCGTCATATTGATATTCTCATGGGCAAGGGCCATATCACCCCGGAAGAAGCCCATAAGCTTGCCCGGGTCCACGGCTTGTCCGAAGGTGAAATCCAGGGCCGGATTGCCGGACGCAAAAATGAAAAATATCATCGCATTGATCAGCAGATAACCCTCAGGATGGCAAAAGGGTATTTAACTGAATCTGAAATTGCAAATATCGCCAAACGAAACCAGGCAAAACTCGATGAAGTCCGCAAGCGTGTGCGCTGCCCTGTCAGGAAAAACTCAGATGACAAGGATGCGCCATCTATCCGCCAGCTTGACCGGTCCCTGGAAAAAACCATCCGGGACAACCTTAAGCTTCTTAACAAATCCTCGCTTTACGACTTTCTTGATCTGCCAGACAGCGCTGACATAGAGACCCTCCGGGAGCAGGCGGTCAAAAAGAAAAGGGAAGTGGCCAGCACAAGCAAGAAAGACGCCGTTGCCACAGCCACTAATACCCTTGCAGGTTACTGCGTGACACTTTTTAAATCAGATGAATCCCGCAACGCCTATGACGTTAGTCTTGCGCGAACCAAGCTCTCAGAGCTTGACTCAGACATCGACATTGCGGGCATCAACGGTAAAATCAGGCCGGAATATTTCGAAATTCTGGTAAAAAAAGCCGTTGACTTCGGCATGGAAGAGCAAGAGGCCCAGCAGTACATCAAAAATTACTGCCGCCAAAAGAAATGGGCCGTGGAGATGGCGCCGGACAAAAGGCGTCGAATCATTATGGCAGCAGGTGCAGGCCTGGCAGTTTTTCTGCTGCTGATAATCGGCGGAACAATTTTTTACAGCATTCATAAGCAAAAGAGCATAGAGGCTGATTTTCAGATGCTTATGACACAGGTCCGGCAAAAAAATGAACCGGACGAAAAAATAAAACTGCTGCAGAAATTCGCAGACGCCCATGGCCAGGATGACAATTACAGCGAATATATGGACAATGTCCGCCGCCAAATAGGTGCTTTTGCCCGGGCCGAGGCAGAGGCCGGGTATGCCCGGCTTGAAGCGCAGATAAAAGAGATGACGGAAAAAGGCGATTTTTCAAAGGCCATCGCCCGTTACCAAAAGTATCTTGAGTCCTCACCTCCCCAAAGCCTGGTCCGAAAGGCCGAAGCCGGAATAAAAGAACTCAGGGAGCAGATTGAGGCCCGGGATTTCAAAGCTCTTGAAAGTCTGATCATTTCAGGTACCCCTCCCGAGAAAATTGCCGGAACAGACCGTTACCTTCAAACTCACCCGGAAGGGGCCAATGCAGACAGGGTCAGACAGATGCAAACCGATATCAGCGGGGAATATTTCGTTTACATAAAAAATGAGCTGGAAAACTGCGAGGCTGATAAAAACTGGCAGAAATGCGCCAGCTTATGCAAAGACTATCTGGATCACTACGATAACAGCTATGCAGATCGTCTAAAAGACAAACTGGTTGACTACAGGGAAAAAATCAAGCAGGACAGGATTCTGGAGGCATTAAAACAAAAAGCCTCACAGTTTGACAGCAACTATGACAATGCCCTTGGTGTTTATGAAGACTTTCTTTCAGCATACCCGGAATCACCCCTTGCAGAAAAAATAGTAAAAGAAATGGACCGGCTAAGGGAATTGAAAAAAGAACATGAATCCGAGGCCTCCAAGCAACGTTTCCGGCGTCTGCTGGCCCGGACCAAAGACAGGTTCAAAGAAAATACCCGGGACGTGGTTACAGATTCGCGTACAGGTCTTATGTGGCAGCTGCTGGACTCAACCATGGCAGGCCCGGAAAAATGCATGACCTATGAGCAGGCCCTTGAATATACAAAAAATCTGAAAACCGGCGGCTACACTGACTGGCGGCTGCCAACAGCAGAGGAACTGGCCGGTATTTACAGACAGCCGCCATATTTCCCTGCCATGGATGAAAAATGGTATTGGAGTGCGGACCAATATTCGAGCTATTCAGACGGTTGGCGGCACATTGTAGATACCATAGACAACCGGCCGGGATCCGATAAGCGGCCGGAACGCAGGGACTCAAGGGAATGCGGAGCAGTACGGGCGGTCAGGGGGGAGCCGTAAGCGTTTTGGCTGACCGACGGCGCGGAAAAGGAGTTTGCTCGCTTAGGTTTAATTTTCCTGTTGACAAGCTTGCGTGTTTTTTTTATGTTCAGTACTTATTTCATCGGGGCTGTAGCTCAGCTGGGAGAGCGCATGACTGGCAGTCATGAGGTCAGGGGTTCGATCCCCCTCAGCTCCACCATCATTAAAGACAATAAACCGGTATGGGATTACTCCTGCCGGTTTTTTACAGACATCAAAATGAACGATATTCATTTTAAAAAATAACACTTATTATTTTTTAAATCGTTTTTATTGACAAACAATTTTCTATAATCTTATTATACATGCCAGCAAGCTGACCGGCTGCACCAAGCCGTAACAATTGCAATGCTTTAAAAAAGCCGACACCTTTTTATTATTATGCAAAAAAGCATGAATGATAAGGTTCGGTAAACTGCTACCTTAAAAAACTTCCAGTTAACGATAACAAGAACCAGGTTAATCTTGACAGAAAATACCGCGGAAATTCAGCTTTCGGCCATTATGCAGGCCTTCATGCAGTTATTTCCGAGCAGGAGCATGCATAGAACCAAGGAGAGAAAATGAATACAGACACCGGAACATACAAATCCAAACACCCGATACGGGTGATAACAGCCACTTCCCTTTTTGACGGTCATGACGCGGCCATCAACATTATGCGCCGCATCCTGCAGGATACAGGAGCTGAGGTAATCCATCTGGGTCACAACCGCTCGGTTGCTGAAATCGTAAATGCCGCCGTTGAAGAAGACGTACAGGGAGTTGCGGTTTCCAGCTATCAGGGTGGTCACATGGAATTTTTCAAGTACATGCATGACAT
>JAABTZ010000075.1 GCA_011389605.1 Desulfobacteraceae bacterium | reverse complement strand
AGCGGAAAAGGCACACAGGGAGCGATTCTCAAGGAAAAATTCAAGACCCCTCACATTGAATCCGGGGCCATTTTCCGGGAAAACATCAAGGGCGGAACCGAGCTGGGCAAAAAGGCCAAGGGTTTTATCGACAAAGGCGAGCTTGTTCCCGATGAAATAACCATACCGATGATTCTTGACCGCCTCAGGCAAGACGACTGCAAAAACGGATGGCTCCTCGATGGCTTTCCAAGGAATAAGAACCAGGCCATAAAGCTCCACGAAGCTCTTAAAAATGAAAACATGGTTCTGGATATCGTGGTTGAGATCGAACTGGATCGCGAGATTGCCAAAAACCGCATCATGGGCCGCAGGCTGTGCGTCAATGACAACAACCATCCCAACAACATTTTCATAGACGCCATCAAGCCGGACGGCGACAAGTGCCGGGTATGCGGCGGCGATCTGCAAACCCGCTCCGACGACCAGGACGAGGCTGCAATCGACAAGCGCCACAACATCTATTACGACGCAAAAACAGGCACCCTGGCTGCGGCCTATTATTTCCGCGACATTGCGGAAAAAGACCCGTCCATGTCCTACCTCACCCTGGACGGCAAAAACAGCGTAACCGAAGTTGCAGACGAACTGGTTTCAAAACTTCCAAAATAGATGGCCTCGTAAAAAGTCGATTTCGGACGGCAAAGCAAATAGACAATGCCGGCTGCAGCCAGCATTGAATAGAAAATATTGACATTTTTGCATAAATTATTAGAATACAGGTAACTAAATTTTCTTGTAAAGGGGGTTGAAATATTTGAAGGAAATCGCGGTCAGAGTCGAAGACAACGACCTTGAAAAGGCCATGCGCATTTTGAAGAAAAAAATTCAAAACGATGGTCTGTTCAAACGTTTGCGGCTCAAGAAGAACTACGAAAAACCCAGCGAGTACAGACGCCGCAAGAAACGGGAAGCCCAAAGGCGCCTGCGGATTGCAGAAGCCAAAAAGCGGATGCGAAACCGCAGATCCTGATGCCTGAAGAACCCGTAGAGTAAATGGAAAAGACATAGTGACCAAAAAACCCGGACGGCCGTTATTCTGCCGCCGGGTTTTTTATGCGTCATGCCCCGGATAACAAGCTTTGTATCAAGCCATCACTTTTGGGAAAAGCCAATGACCCAAAGCTCATATGACAAATGTCTGGAAGAAATGTTCGGGTTGCGAAGATTCGGCATCAAGCTGGGCTTAGACATTATAGATGCCATGCTCGAAGCCCTGGGCAGGCCTGAGCAGAAATTTGCATGCATCCATGTTGCCGGCACCAACGGCAAAGGCTCCATTGCATCAGCCATGGCTGCAATATTGCAATCTGCGGGCTTTAGGGTGGGCCTATACACATCTCCCCACCTGGTGCGCTTCAACGAACGAATCTGCGTAAACAATGAATACATATCCGATAAAGGCGTGGTCGAAGCCTGGCAGGCGGCCAGGGCAGCTGCGCCAAAGGAGCGCGAGGCCACCTTTTTTGAATATACCACTGCAATGGCATTATACGCCTTTGCAAAACAAGGGGTGGACTGGGCTGTAATTGAAACGGGCATGGGCGGCCGCATGGATGCCACAAACATATTAAAGCCAAGGTTGTGCATTATTTCAAACATTTCCGTGGAGCACCGGTTTTACCTTGGCAACACAATCGCTGAAATCACCGGGGAGAAAGCCGGAATCATCAAGCCCGATACTCCGGTAATAACCGGGGTGCACCAGAAATCAGCAGTAAAGGTCATTGAAAAAACAGCAGCCCAAAACAATGCCCCCCTGTTTCTCAAAGGCCGGGATTTCAGCGTCCGGCGCAGCCGAAAAACAAAAAACCAGGATTTCGGATTTACCTACTCCGGTATGGATCACAAGTGGTCTGACATGCGATCTTCTCTAAGGGGCATTCATCAGCTCGACAATGCCGCCCTTGTGCTTGCGGGCTGCGAGGTTCTCATTGGGCAGGGCATGGATCTGGAGCTGCGGCATATCAAAAAAGGACTGGCTGATGTGAAATGGCCCGGGCGCCTGGAGGTGCTTGAGACAAAGCCCCCCATTATACTCGACGGTGCTCACAACCTGATTGCGGCAAGAAGACTGGCTTCGTTTCTGTCTGATTCAGCCGCAGACAAAAAAATCACCCTTGTCATCGGCATCCTTGACGACAAGCCCTACCAGGCCATGCTAAACACGCTAGTACCTCTTTGCAGCAGGGTCATTGTTACCCGGCCCGTAATAGACAGAAGCCTTGCTCCCGGAGTTCTTGCCAGGGCAGTAAGGCAAATGACTGATCAGGTTGAAATTATTGAAAGTGTCAAGGATGCATTGGCTCATGCCATTGTCACAACCCAGGACAAAGAGCTTATCTGCATTGCGGGATCTCTTTACGTGGTTGGGGAGGCCAAGGCGGCCCTGCAGGGAGCTGCTGCACCCGAGCCGGTGTAAAAGCTTAAATTCAGCCCCATGTGCTGACACTGCCGGGCAGGTTGCAATTCCTGCTTGACTTCCGCGGATCGATCCTTTATGTTTCATGCCGTGTGCGCCCGTAGCTCAGGGGATAGAGCGTCAGCCTCCGGAGCTGAAAGTCGCAGGTTCGAATCCTGCCGGGCGTACCACCCTTTTTTCCTCTTTATTCCCTTTGCCGCTATTTGCGCAGGATCCATAAAACAACCGAGAGCACAAGGCTTACCAGTATCATTGTGGTAATGGGTATAAAGACCTTAAGCCCGGGCCGGTCAATTATTATATCTCCTGGCAGGCGGCCGATGGGCAGCCTGGAGATCCACGGCCAGAGCAGGCCGGCTGCGGCAATAATTACTCCAAGAATAATCAGGGTTTTCTGCATGAAGGTTATAGGCCGTAGTAATCCCGGTACCAGTCCACGAACCGCCGGATTCCGGTTTCAATGGGTGTGACCGGTTTGAACCCGACGGCATTATACAAATCGTCTATGTCCGCGCACGTGGCAGGAACATCACCTGGCTGAAGATCGAGAAATTCCTTTTCCGCCTCTTTTCCCAGGACTTCTTCGAGCACGCTGATAAAGCGCATGAGCTTTTCAGGCCTGTTGTTTCCTATATTGTAGATGCGATAGGGAGCATATGATGTCCCCGGGTCTGGATTGTCTCCGCTCCATGAAGGATCTGGCTCCGGCATTTTACCCATTACCCGGACCACGCCTTCTGTGATGTCGTCAACATAGGTAAAATCGCGCTGCATGCGGCCGTGGTTAAACACCTGAATTGGTTTTCCCTCCAGAATGGCCCTTGTAAACAGAAAAAGAGCCATGTCCGGCCGGCCCCAGGGGCCGTAAACCGTAAAAAAACGAAGGCCGGTGCAGCGCATTAAATATAAATGGCTGTAAGTGTGTGCCATCAGCTCGTTTGCCTTTTTACTGGCTGCATACAGCGATACCGGATGGTCCACGTTGTCATGTACGGAAAATGGCATCTTTGTATTGGCGCCGTAAACAGAGCTCGACGAGGCAAACACAAAATGGGACACATCAAAATGCCGGCAGCATTCCAGAATATTGACAAAACCAACCAGGTTGGCATCAACGTAGGCATGGGGGTTTTCCAGGGAATAACGAACCCCTGCCTGGGCAGCCAGGTTTACCACCACGTCGAATTTCCGGGATTCAAACAGCTCAGTTAACGCGGCCCGGTCTTCTATGTCAATGCGGTGAAAGGAAAAACCGGGTTTATTTTCAAGCCGGCTGAGGCGCGCTTTTTTAAGCTTTACGTCATAGTAAGTGTTTAGATTATCTATTCCCGCAACTGTTTTGCCTTCATCCAGCAGCCTGGCTGCAAGGTGATAGCCGATAAAACCTGCCGCGCCTGTAATAAGTATTTTTTGCATCTCCAATTTGGGGTTTTTCCTTATCGGGTTAAAGGTTTTTGATCACATCCACAAGCAGCCTGACCCCAAAGCCCGTGCCCCCGGGCCTGCAATAGTCGCTGTCGTTGCCCGCATAGGCAGGACCGGCAATATCGATATGCGCCCACCGGGTTCCGGCGGCAAACTCCGATAAAAACAGTGCAGCGGCAATGGCGCCGCCATAGCGGTTTTTTCCCACGTTTCTCATGTCGGCAAAATCGCTTTTAAGGCCTTCCTTATAATCCTCCGGCATGGGCATGGACCAGCACCTCTCATGGGTCCTGCGGCCCGATGCGGCAACTGTCTCAGCCAGGGCCTGGTCAGGGGAAAACACACCTGCGATCTTTTCGCCCAGAGCCACAACACAGGCCCCGGTAAGGGTGGCCATGTCAATTACAACATCCGGGGCATATTGGCTCACGGCGTAATGCAAAGCATCTGCCAAAATCATGCGGCCTTCGGCATCTGTGTTGCCGATTTCAACGGTTTTGCCCGAAGCTGTTTTAACAATGTCACCGGGGCGGTAAGCGCTGCCCGACGGCATGTTTTCCACAAGCGGCATCAAACCCACAACCCTGTGAGGGCAGCCGGTTTGGGCAAGCGTTACAAGACAGGCTGCCACTGCAGCCGCACCGGCCATATCCTGCTTCATGGTTTCTAATCCGGCCGAAGATTTTATATTGATACCCCCGGAATCAAATGTAACACCCTTGCCCACAAGAACCACGGTCTTATCCCGGGATTGAGGCTTGTAATCGAGAATCACCATCTGGGCGCGGCTGGAACTGCCCGAGGCCACGGCCAGCATGGCCTTCATTTTGTTTTTGCGCAAATCACCGCTATCCAGAACCACGGCTTCCATGGGGTGTTTTCCGGCTGCCTTTACAATGGAGCGGGCAAAGCGCGAGGGGCGCTTGTCATTGGGCGGCATGCTGACCCAGTTTCGGGCCATGTGGGTGCCCTTGCAGACAATCTCGGTTTTTTCGGCCAGGCTGGCCAGGGTGCCGGCAAATTTTTTGTCTGAATGAAACGCGATATTTTTTAAGGGTTTATGTTTTTCGTCCTTTTTATAATAATCAAAGCGATAATTTGAAAGCGCTGCGCCTTCCATTAATGCCTCTGCCATTTGGGCGCGGTCCGGACAACCCGGGGCTGGCTCTGGTATGCAGATCAGAAGGCCGGCCAGGTCCGCGTTGAGTGCTTTATTTACAGCCTTTCCAGCAACCCGGCGCAATTTTTCACAATCCAGCTCAGAAGCCTTGCCAGCGCCTGCAAGCATAACCCTTTTTGCCTTAATACCCCCGGGTGAGTAAAGCGTTAACTCATCCCCGGATTTTCCGGCAAACTCAGGGTATAAACTTCCCTGCTCAATCAGAGCCTTTATTGTTGAATTGCCGTAAAAGGCCTTGTCCTCACAGACCACCAGCAGTATTAAATCGGTTTTAATCCCTTTGGGATCACCCCAGCGAATCGTCAGCAATGGATCCTCCTGTAAAATTACAGATTTCTTTCCTTTTGAATCGCCTCGTAGGCTTCCTGAATTTCCCGGAACTTGTCATGGGCAAAGGTTACAAACTCCTCGGGCAGGCCCTTGGATGCAATTGTATCCGGGTGATAGTCGCGTACAAGTTTCCGGTACTGCTTTTTTATGGTGTCATTGTCATCGGACGGGTTTACTCCCAGCACACTGTAATATTGCTTTGAAACAGAGACATAACGGGATTTAATCTTCTGATAGTCGGCATCTGACAGACGGAAAATCCTGACGGCACTTTCGATCAAATCCTCTTCCCTTTTGTCCATGGTGCCGTCTGCCACCGAGACCCGCAGCAGAATGTCGATCATCAGTTCCAGCAGTTCGGGCCGATCATTGAACTGCTGGTAGAACTGGGCGGCAAAATCATCAAAGGTCTGAGGGGCGTTTAAGGCCGCGTAAAATATTTTTTCCCCCATCTGTCGGCTTTCAGCATTCAAACGCAGGTCTTCTGCCATAAAACGCCTGATGGAGGCCATTTCCTCATCCGAGACCTGGCCGTCGATCCGGGCCAGCTTGGCCAGCATGGAAAAAGCTGCCACAAAAAAAGTCAACTGTGCTTTTCCCTGGGCAGACATTTGCATCCCATGGGGCAAAACCCGCTGCTGCTCATTGCCGTCTGAATCCATCAGGTGCCCCAGGGCAGCACCCGCAATGGCCCCCAGGGGCCCGCCCAGTGCAAAGCCGATGGTGCCTCCAACCATTTTTCCAAGCCATCCCATATTTTATCCTTGTTCAAGGTTGACGGCTTCGTAAAAAGTCCAATATCTGCGTTACGCGCGATTTTTCAGAATTTCACGTACGGCTAAGTACGCTGCATTCTATAAAATCGCGCAAGCCTTGATCTTAAACTTTTTACAAGGCCGTCTAAAAGCGATTTTTTACGAGTGCATCAAGGTTCAACGTTCTAAATTAAGGGTTCTAAGTTCAGGGTTCGGATTTCAGGGTTTTGCGGAGCCGGTTTAAGGCGGCTTCGGCAAAAATCTTCTTGTTTGCAAGCCGGTTGTCAAAGGGAAAACAGTGCTGTTCGGCAAAACTTTCATCCGGGCCGGCAAAACCAATGCAAACAGTTCCAACCGGCTTTTCATCAGTGCCGCCCCCCGGACCGGCAATGCCGCTTACAGCAAGGGCGTAATCAGCATCTGCCATGCGTCTGGCACCTCGGGCCATTTCCATGGCTGTTTGTTTTGAAACAGCTCCGTGAGTCTCCAGGGTATGGGGCAGGACGCCTATCATGCGGATTTTGGCTTCATTGGAATAGGTAACTGCCGAGCACAGAAAATAATCAGAACTTCCGGCCACATTTGTTATCCGGCTTGCAATAAGCCCGCCGGTGCAGGATTCTGCCAGGGCCAGGGTGGCGGATCGCTGTTTTAACAACTGGCCAACAACTTCTTCCATGCTTTGGCCTGATTCTGAAAACACAAATTTTTTGACTCTTTTTCTGATCAGGTCTGCGGCCTGCTCCAGCATAGCGTCAATTTCCTGCAAATCCTGCCCAAAGGCCGAAACCTTTACGTGGATCACCGGAAACTCGGCCAGCATCCCAAGTTTTACACCGCCAATCATGTCTGTCAAGTCCGCAAGACGTTCATTTACATGAGCCTCGGGCAGCCCGAACAGGGAAATACGCTTTTCCCGGTAAAAACCCCGTGTTCCGCCCTGCCATGCTTCATTTTCAAGAAAGGGAATCACGTGATCTTTCATCATTTTCCGCATTTCAAAGGGAACACCGGGAAGGAAAAAAAACCTGCACTTGCCGATGGTTAGTGTAAACCCCGGAGCCGTGCCAACGGAATTTAAAATTGGTTCGGCTGTTTCCGGCAACACAGCCTGCCTGGCATCCGAGTCTGACAAAGGGCGGTCAAACCGCCTGAAAAACTCCTCGATATATGCCATGGCCGCGGGGTTGGCTTTCAGATCCACTCCGGCTGCAAGGGCTGCGGCACGGGCGGTGATATCATCCACGGTTGGCCCGAGGCCGCCGGTTACAACGGCAATATCCGTGCGCCGGCCTGCTTTGCAAAGCACGTCTGCAAGATGCTCAAAATCGTCGCCCACGCACACATGGCGGCCAACGGCAATTCCGGTTTCATACAGGCGTCTGGCAATCCAGGCTGCATTGGAATCCACCACCGCACCTGAGAGCACTTCATCGCCTGTGGATATTATTTCCGCGATCATTTCGGCTCCATGTCCCGCTGTTAATTGACTTTACAGGTGTCATACCGAAATGTGTTTTTAAATACAATTGAAAAACCAACAACAAAAAAGCAGGGATTTGATTCAGGCCCGAAAAAGGCTTTTTAAGCCACCTCATACTTTATGAAAAATTGTGCTTGACAATCCCTTTCAAAAGCCTTTATTGAATTGGGTACGAAAAATTGCAAAAATTAATTTAAACAGAAAATATCTGTTCTTGGATTTGGCAAAACCAATGCATTTAAATTTTTCACCGACAGTTGAAATCAATCAAAACTGGTGGTGGCAGACCAGCACAGCGGGGTCTGCCTTCGGACCGGTTTGAGCCAGCCATAGCGCAAGCAAAAGACCGAGGCGGCCCCTGGCCCCCCGGTCTTTTTTATTTTTATGCCATATAAAAAAGGCCGCGGGGCAAGTCCGCGGCCTTTTTGCTTTTATGCGGACTGATTGCATTATGAAAACGCTTTGTGGTGGTTTTAAAAACAAAGGACCAAATAACCTAAGGACCAAGTAAATCAAGGAGCATATGAATGCGGCTTAAACAGTTTCCGGACAAAAACGGGTTTGGCAAATACTTCAAAGAGCACAACGTTGTGCCCGTCTGCCGGGAGATCCTGGCGGACATGGAAACCCCTGTGTCGGTGCTAAAAAAGCTCTACTCAGGCAAATCCCCGGCTTTTCTTCTTGAAAGCGTCGAAGGCGGGGAGCGCTGGGGCAGGTACAGTTTTTTAAGCACTTCGGCCCGCACCCGGATCCGGGTATTTGCCCATATGGTGGAAATGGAAAAAAACGGGCAAAAGGAAAAAATCCCCCATAACGGCAATCCCCTGCCGGTGCTGCGGGATCTTATGGGCCGCTACAACCCGGCTGTCATTGCCGGCCTGCCCCGCTTCTGGGGCGGCCTGGTGGGCTATTTTGCCTATGAGAGCGTTTCGTTTTTCGAAGCCATTGAAAACCGGCTCCCGGCTGACCAGCCCATGGCAGACTTTGTAATCCCGGATGAAATGCTGATTTTCGACAACATAAAAAATACGCTCATGATGGTGGCAATCTGCTTTAAAAAGGATCATTCAGATGCAGATGCCGCATATCTTGCAGCCGAACAGCGCATAAACGTCCTGGAACAGTCAGTTTTGAAACAAAGTACCGAAACAGAACCAGGCATCCAGACAAAGGGGCCCATTTTTCTGGCACCAGTCCATGACGCGGCCGTGTATAAAAAAAACGTGGAAATTACAAAATCACGCATCAAGGACGGTGAAATAATCCAGGCGGTGATTTCCCAGTCTTTCTGCGCAAACCGGACACCTGCCGATCCCACGGCCCTCTACCGTGCCCAGCGCTATATCAACCCTTCGCCTTACCTGTTTTTCATGCATTTAGACGACACCGTGCTTGTGGGCTCATCTCCGGAGACCATGGTGCGCCTGGAAAGCGGAATCGCCACCCTGCGCCCCATTGCCGGCACCAGGCCACGGGGTCAAACCGAACAGGAAGACCGGGCCCTGGCAGACGAAATGCTCCAGGATGAAAAAGAACGCGCCGAGCACTTGATGCTTGTTGACCTTGGCAGAAACGACCTTGGCCGGGTGGCCCAAACCGGCACGGTGCAGGTAACGGACCTGATGGTGGTGGAGCGCTATTCCCATGTGATGCATCTTGTTTCCAACATCACCTGCGATCTAATGGAAGAAGTTGACGCCTGGGACCTGCTGGCAGCATCCTTTCCGGCCGGAACCTTAAGCGGGGCTCCCAAGGTTAGGGCCATGGAAATCATCTCCGAGCTTGAATCCGAACCCAGGGGGCCTTACGGAGGGGCCGTGGGCTATATCTCCTTTCACGGCAACATGGATCTGGCCATTACCATCCGCACGGCCATTATTTGCGGCGATAAACTTACCGTGCGGGCCGGGGCCGGCATCGTTGCCGACTCAAACCCGGAAGCCGAATACACGGAAACCGTCAACAAAGCCATGGCAATCGGCCGGGCCCTGGAATTGATACAACACCAACTGCAATAAGGGGCAGACATGATATTTGTCATCGACAACTACGAT
>JAABTZ010000074.1 GCA_011389605.1 Desulfobacteraceae bacterium | reverse complement strand
ACTTGAACAGCATTTTTAAACCGGTGCTTTTAATACATTTTTACGCCGCCGCTAACACAGCTTCGCGGATGTGTGTGTTTACAAACCGCAAACGCAAGTCTAGTTCCTATTTTTCTGGATGAAATGGGCCAATCCGCACCCTCAAAAAACAGAAAAGCCGCAACCTTTTGAGATTGCGGCTAATTCTTTTAAAATGGTGCCGAAGGCCGGATTTGAACCGGCACGGGCGTAGCCCACTACCCCCTCAAGATAGCGTGTCTACCAAATTCCACCACTTCGGCACATGATTGATCTTGTTCACCGGGCAGTCTGATTGCCGTTATTATCCGGACCCTGATCGCCGGGATCCGATGCTTCCGGCAGGGTTTGGCCGGTTGGCGCTGCCGGAAGCTGATCTGCAGGCATGCTTTGTTCCGAGGCCGGTTTAAAATCTTCAACCACTGACTTGTCCCCGCTCTTGGAAATATAAGCCAGTGACAGGGATGTAAGCATAAATACAATGGCTGCGGCCGTAGTGGCCTTGCCCAGAAAGGTGGATGCCCCGGTACTTCCAAACAGGGTCTGGTTTCCAGCGCCTCCGAACATGGCGCCCATGCTTGCACCTTTGCCGGTTTGAAGCAGCACAATGCCTATTAAGGCAAAACAGACGAACAAATGTATTATAATAATAAAAATATGCATAAGAATTAACGCTTATAATGTATAATTTCAGCAAAAATTTCCGGCTTCAGGCTTGCGCCTCCCACCAGGGCACCGTCTACGTCGGCAAGGGCCATTAATTCGGCAGTGTTGGCCGGCTTGACACTGCCGCCGTATAGTATACGGGTCGCTTCAGCGGTTTCAGGGCTGAAACGTTTTTTGAGAAACGTTCTTATGTACGCGTGTACATCCTGCGCCTGCTGAGGCGTGGCGGTTTTGCCGGTGCCGATGGCCCAGACCGGTTCATAGGCAATAAGCCCCGGTCTGAACTGTTCTTCAGACAGTCCTTCTAACCCTTTTTCCAACTGTTTGTCAAGAACGGAAAATGTTTTTTCCGAATCGCGCTCTGATTCGGTCTCTCCAATGCAGAAAACAGGCACCAGCCCGGCTGCAATTGCAGCCCGGATTTTTTTGTTCACGTCCTGATCCGTTTCTCCGAAATACTGGCGGCGCTCTGAATGGCCGATGATAACATATCTGCATCCGGCTGAAATCAGCATGGGGGCGGAAACTTCACCAGTATAGGCCCCTTGATTTTCCCAGAACAGGTTTTGGGCCCCAAGATCCACGGGAGTGTCTCCAATGATTCGGCTTACAGGGACAAGGGCTGTTGACGGCGGAGCAATCATTATATCTGTTTCTTCGCTTCCGTGCAGCAGTTCAACTATCCCACGGGCTGTTTCTTCAGCTTCGGCGCAGGTTTTGTACATTTTCCAGTTGCCTGCAATCATTGGTCTGCGTGCTGTCATGATCACCTCCGGCTTAAAGCTGTTTTCCCATCATTTCCGCAAGATCCACAAGACGCGTGGAATATCCTGTCTCATTGTCATACCAGGAAAGGACTTTTACCATATTGTCAATCACATAAGTGTTTTCCGCATCCACGATGGATGAAAGCCTGTTGCCATTGAAATCTGTGGAAACCAGCGGTTCTTGGCTAAAACCCAGGATGCCTTCAAGGGGGCCTTCGGCGGCTTGTTTTAAAGCGGCGTTCACCGTTTCCGCAGATGCCGGCTGCTTGAGGGTGGCCACAAAATCCACCAGGGAGACATTGGGTGTGGGCACCCGGATGGCCATGCCGTTTAGCTTGCCGTTTAACTGCGGCAGCACCAGGCCCACGGCCTTGGCCGCACCTGTAGTGGTCGGTATCATGGACATGGCCGCAGCCCTTGCCCGCCGCAGGTCCTTGTGCGGTGCATCCAGCAGGCGCTGATCTCCGGTGTAGGAGTGAATCGTTGTCATCAGGCCGCTTACGATGCCGAATTTTTCATCCAGCACCTTGGCCACAGGCGCCAGGCAGTTGGTGGTGCATGATGCGTTGGAAACAATGTGATGGGATGCGTTGTCATAGGCGCTTTCATTGACCCCCAAAACAAAAGTCATGTCCGGGTCCTTGCCTGGTGCTGAAATAATGACCTTTTTTGCCCCTGCGCTCAAGTGCTTGGCAGCACTTTGCCGGTCCCGGAAAAGGCCGGTGCATTCGGCCACGATATCCACATCGGTTTCTTTCCAGCCGATATTGGCAGGATCTTTTTCCGCAAAAACCCGTATGGTTTTGCCGTTGACCGAAATGGCGTTGTCCCGGGCAACAATCTCCGCATCCAGGCGGGGGTGTACCGAGTCATAAATCAGGAGGTGGGCAAGGCTTTTTGTATCCATGATATCGTTTACTGCCGTCACCTCGATGTCGGATCGGTCCAGCGCGGCCCTGAAAACGAGTCTGCCGATTCTGCCCATTCCGTTGATACCGAGTTTGATTGCCATTTTCTTCCCTCCTCGTATGTAATTGGTATTTATGATTATTAAATGCTTTAGCGTTTATTCCCGTTTATTGCCCTTTAAAATATCGCTGGCAAGCGAAATGCTTTTTTTGCCGTATTCTTCAATGGTTTTTGCCAGTACATCGAGCCGGCTTTCCCGGATGCGCATATTGGCGGCCTTTATTAACACCGGAAGATTAACCCCGGAGATGACCTCAATGCGTCCTTCTTCCAGAAATGAATAGCTCAGATTCGCCGGAGTGCCTCCGAACATGTCAGTCAGGATGATTACTCCCTGGTTTTCATCCACATAATTAACAGCTTTTTCAATCTTGCTTCTAAGCTTGTCCACGTCCTGGGCAAGATCAATGGAAACAGCGGTAATAGCCAGCGGCCTTTCACCAAATATCGTGGAAGCCGTTTCAATGAGGACTTCTCCCAGCTGTCCGTGGGTGACAATGACAATTCCGATCATAAAACTTCCTTGATTCAGATTTTTAGATCCACATCCCGATGTGTGATCATCACAGGGCGGCCAGGTCTGTTTAAGTGTTCATAAAGCGCTTCGGCTATGACCACGGACCGGTGCTGACCGCCGGTGCAGCCCACCGCAATGGTCAGGTAGGCTTTGCCCTCCTTTTCGTAAAGTGGCAGCAAAAAGTCAACCAATTCATGAAATTTTTCCGTAAAAACTCGGCTGTTGTTATTGTTTAGCACAAAGTCGCGCACAGGCTCATTTCGGCCGTCTAAATCCTTTAGTTCCGCCGTGAAAAAAGGGTTGGCCATGAAACGGACATCCATTACCATGTCTGCATCCCGGGGAATTCCGTGTTTGAAGCCGAAAGACAGTACATGAGTTCGCATGGGCCTTGAATGGATGATGGTTTCAACCAGGTTAAAAATTTTGGATTTGAGATCATGCAGATTGTAGCCGGTGGTATCTATGATTCGGTCTGCCATCTTACGGATGTTGCCCATTTGCTCGATTTCCAGCTGGATGCTTTCCTGCAAGGTCCGGTCGTGGGACAGGGGATGATGCCGGCGGGTCTGGCTGTATCGCCGGAGGATAACGTTTTTTTCGGCTTCAAGAAAAAAAACGTCAATGTTGTATCCCCTTTGCCGCAACTCATGGAATATTTCCGGGAAAAAATTAAGGAATCCTTTTTCACGAAGATCCATAACAAAGCCCAGACCTGCGATTTCAGAATCGTCTTGCAGGGGAAGCTCAAGGAACTTGGGCAAAAGCTTAACCGGCATGTTGTCCACGCAGTAAAATCCAGCGTCTTCCAGGGCGGCCAGTGCCACGCTTTTGCCGGAGCCGGACAAACCTGTAATAACGATTATTTTACGCTGATGCATCAGAAGTCCTCGTCTGCTTCCTTTAGAACGCTTATGACCGCATTTGGCGAGTCTGTCTGCATCAGTTTCTCCTTAAAGGATTTTTCCCTGAGCAGTTTTGAAAGCCTGGCCAGCACACGCAGGTGCAGGCCAGTGCAGTTGTCGTCGCTCAGCAGCAGAAAAAATATATGGGTGGATTTGTTGTCCAGTGCCTCAAAATTGACTCCCTGCCGGCTTAAACCAAATCCGAGCACAAGGGATTCAATGCCATTTATTTTTCCATGCGGGATGGCGATTCCTCCGCCTATTCCGGTGCTGCCAAGGCGTTCGCGTTCAATAAGAACCCTTACTATTTCGCGATGGTCCAGGCCGGTCAGTGCTGCAACCGGTTCTGCAAGCTCGTCGATGACCCCTTTTTTATCGGTAGACTGCAAGTCCGTTAAAATGGTTTCTTTGGTGATATAGTCGAGTATTTTCATATTATTGACGCTCTGTTTCAGCTTTGCCGGAAGATAATGTCCCGGTATCGGTGCTTTTAAAAAATTTTATCCCTTGGGTTGTATCAGTCCCAGATCCCCGTCATTGCGCCTGTATAGTACATTTATCTGGTTTGTGCGGGCATTTCGGAAAACCAGAAAGCTGTCAGAAATCAGATCCATCTGCATGGTGGCTTCCTCAACGTCCATGGGCTTATATTCAAGATTCTGGACAATTACGTTGGGCGCCGGCACTTCTTCCGGCTCCTCGGCTGCAACGGTTTCAGCTGGTTTTTCTTCGCCCCGGCTGCCCTGGCGGTGGTTTTTTATTTTTGCCTTTTGCTTTTTGACCTGTTTTTCAAGTTTGTCTAAAGCCAGGTCAATGGAAGAATACATGTCATTGGATTTCTCCCGGCAAACTATATTTAGACGGTCGCCTGTAAGACGTATTTCTGCAATATGTCTTATCTTTTCAACAGAAAGAACCACCTGGGCCTCCGCAGGATTGTCCAGAAGTTTGTCCATACGGTTTAGCTTATTGGATACATAGGATTTCAGATGGTCGGAGGGATCGAGGTTTTTAAATGTAACAGATGTTTGCATGGATACCTTCCTCCTTGCTTTGGGATTAGAATTGTTTACGCTTGCTTGACGGAAGAACTCCCATTATTTCCCTGTACTTTGCAACAGTTCTTCTGGCAATTTTTATTCCCGATGCCGCTTCGAGCATATCTGCAATTTTTTTGTCACTGTAGGGTTTTTTAGGGGGTTCTCCGGAAATGATCCGGCGCATTTCCTCCTGTACGCTGGCAGATGCGATTGTATTGCCGTCTGAGCGGTTAATGGAACTGTTAAAAAGAATTTCAGCTCAAAAATGCCGTGGGGAGTATGGGCGTATTTGTTGGTTGTAACCCGGCTGATTGTGGACTCATGCATGTTAATGTCTTCGGCCACATCCCGCAGAACCATGGGCTTTAAATGGGCGATGCCGAGATCAAAAAAGCTCCTTTGGAACCCGACGATGCTGACCATGACGTTGTAAATGGTCCGGCGCCTCTGCTGAATGCTTTTAATAAGCCATTCCGCAGACCTGATCCGGTCGCGCAGATAAGTGCGTGTATCCCTGGCAATGGGTTCTCCCCGCCTTACTGCCTGGCGGTAATAGGAATTGATGTGCAGCTGGGGGACTTCATCGTCGTTTAACAGGACGATGTATCCATCGCCTTCCTTGTGTACGTAAACGTCGGGGGTTATATATATCTGGTCTTCTTCGCCATGCCTGTATCCGGGCCGTGGATCTAGTTGACGAATCAGATGGATGGCTGCTGACAAGGTATCCATGTCACATTTAAGTTCCCTGGCAATGACCTGGTAACGTCTGTTTTCAAGGTTTTTGAGATGGTCGCGAAGAAGAGCGGCAACAACAGGGTCATCGATGCCCAGCTGTTTTGTCTGGATCTGCAGGCATTCGCGCAGGCTTCTTGCGCATATGCCCGGCGGATCAAAGGTCTGCATTACATAAAGTACGTTTTCAACCTCGTCCACAGTTGATTCCGCCGCCGAGGAAATTTCCTCCAGAGGCACATCCAGATACCCGTATTTGTTAAGATTACCGATTATAAGACTTCCGATGCTTTCTTGTTCAGCCGTGGGCCGGGTCATAAGAAGCTGCCACCGGAGATGATCGTAAAGAGTTGTGCGGCTGGCGGTAAAAGCCTCGTAGTTGAGGGACTCTTTTTCCTCTGAGTCAAAATGAGTACGCCCGGTGGAGCTGTATTCATCCATGTACTGCTGCCAGTCCAGGCGCTCGTCAAAGGATTCCTCCATGGTGACTTCCCTGGATTCGGATGCATCAACTGTATCAGCTGTATCGGCAGTCGGTTCCTGGGAGGCTTCTTCCGGGGTCTCGATCTCTTCTGTTTCCTCCAGGGTTGGGTTGCTTTCAAGTTCCTGGCGGATCATCTCCACAAGCTCCATGCGCGAAAGCTGCAGCAGCTTTATAGCCATCTGCAGCTGAGGCGTCATGACAAGGTGCTGCTGAAGTCTGAGATTTTGTTGTAATTCAATAGCCATTTCAGAGTCTGAACTTTTCTCCCAGGTAGATTTCTCGGGCTACAGGGCTTTGGGCGATTTTTTCAGGATCGCCTGATTCGATAACCACGCCGTTGTTTAAAATGTAAGCTTTATCACATACGCCAAGGGTTTCACGGACATTATGGTCTGAAATCAAAATCCCAATACCCCGGCGGCTTAAATGCAGAATAATGTTTTGAATGTCAATAACCGCCAGGGGATCGATTCCGGCAAAGGGCTCATCGAGAAGTATAAAACCCGGATCCGTGGCAAGCGCCCGGCTTATTTCCAGTCTTCGTCGTTCGCCCCCGGACAGCACCCCGGCCTTTTGGTCCGAAAGTCTTCTTATGCCAAGTTCATCAAGCAGCTCATCGGCCTTTTGCTCCTGTTCCGACTTTGACAGGGCCAGGGTCTGAAGGATTGCAAGCAGGTTGTCTCTTACGCTTAGTTTTTTAAAAACCGACGGCTCCTGGGGCAGATAGCCAACTCCCTTCCGGGCACGCATGTGCATGGGATCCAGTGTAATGTCGAGTTTATCCAGAAATACATGCCCACCGTCCGGCCGGATCATTCCAACGGTCATGTAAAATGTAGTGGTCTTTCCGGCCCCGTTTGGACCCAGAAGGCCGGCAATTTCTCCGCCGGCTATCTCAAGGGTTGCCTGGTCAACAACCTTTCTGCCATTATAGGTTTTGACCAGGTTTTTTAAGCACAGAGTTTTTGTCATGGGCTCCGGGTCCGGCCTGCTTCCTTGTTATCCCGGCCTGCCGGGCCGGGTTCGGAGCCTGACTCAAAGACAGCCTCAACCTGGTTTTCCCCGTTTCCGCTGACTACTATTTCACCGGTGTCCCTGTTGAGGGTAACCTTTTTGCCGGCAATTACACTGTCACTGCTTTTAATTTCAACCCGACTGCCGGTAAGGATCAGCAGTCCGTCTTCGGCGGTATAAACAGCCTTTTGACCCCTGGCGGTTTTGTCTTCCATATGAATGACCACACTGCCTTCAGCCTCGATACGCTCGATGCTGCTTTCATTCATTCCGGCCTCACGCGGCCGGACAGAATCCCCGGATTTGTAAAAAATTTTCAGCCGATCAGAGAAAAGCTCTGTGCCGCCCTGGGTGGCGTGGACATTGTCTGTAAATTCCACGGCGTTGGCATTGCTTTGCATCACCATCTGCTCCGATGTGATACGAATGCGCTCCTGTGTTTGGCCGAAGATCCCGGAATCCTGTGCCTGTCCGGTTTGTGTAAGCATCAGTATAACAATTCCTGCTGCGATGCAGGCGCCAAGGCTGTTAATGATTTTGCAATCTGTGGTCTTATTTCTGTTCAATTGGGTCCATCCATGCCTGCACGTTGCCTTCAAGAATAATTTGATCCGTGGTTAGTTCAAGTTTAGCCGAGTCAGCAGAGATCCTGATACTTTCACCCGTTATAATCACTTTCTGTTTTGAATATAATATATGTAACTCGTGCTGATAATGCAAGCTTTCGGTCCTAAGCACATAGCCCGGATAGCGGGCGGTAACTGAGCCATGTACGCTTATATTCCGGCTTTGTGTTTCAAATTCTCCATTTTCCGCAGTCAGTTTTACTTCAGTTTCGTCTGATGCAAACAGAGTCATTTCAATATCAGACAGAGCCACCCTGTTCTGGTCTGAATAAATCTGAGCCGATGCCGCCTTTAAGATCCATTCCTTGCGTCCGTCCCGGGTTGCAGTGTGTTCAAATCTGTTTATGGTCATGGCGGCATCGGAGGATGCCTGCTTATCTTCATTGTTCCCTGCAGTTGTGCTTTGCATGCGGAAGCGGATAAAAACCGTCACTATCAGCACAGCAATAAGAACAATTGCAATAATGCCGGTCTTTTTGTATCTTGCCCGGTTTTTCATTGAAAGGTTCAAACTTTAGTGTTCAACGGCGACTATTCCCTTGCAGGCGGTTTTGCTGATGCAGTCGTAAAAATCCGTCTGATTGCATAGTTATAAATATGTCCGTGTTTAGCTTAGCCAGCGGTCAATGATTTTTTCCCACAATCCTTTTGCCGCAAGAATGCGTTCGCAAACCTCCCTTACGGCCCCACGGCCTCCGGGATGATCAGTAACCAGGTGGGCATTCTGTTTTACGGTTTCATGGGCATCGGCGACGGCAACGGCAAGGCCGACCTTTTTCATGGCAGCAAGGTCGACCAGATCATCCCCTACAAAGGCTGCCTGATCCGGCATGCATTCTGCCTGTGCCAGAATAGTTTCCACCAGAGTCTTTTTGTCCTTTACACCGGTATGACAATAGTCAATACCGAGCTCTGCGGCCCGTCGCTCTACTGCGGCGGATTTCCGTCCGGAGACAATACCGATTTTGACTCCGGCATCCTTTAACATCCGAATGCCCAGACCGTCTTTGACGTCAAAGCTTTTGGCCTCCTCGCCGCTGCTGGTATACATTATACGCCCGGTGGTAAGCACGCCGTCGGCGTCGAGAAGCAGCAGCCTGATTTGTTTGAGTTTTTGTTCAATCATGGCTGCCGCCGTCATTTTCCACCCCGAGGCAGGCTTCCTGGATTGTTTTTAGAAGGAAAAGCAGTGGCTCAATGGCGTCTAAGCGAATTGAATTGGGACCGTCTGACAGGGCATTGTCCGGGTCCGGATGGACCTCCAGAAACAGGCCGTCTGCTCCGGCTGCAATGGCGGACTTTGCCAGAACAGGTGCAAACTGGCGCTGGCCGGCCGATGCTTTTCCTGCACCTCCCGGCAGCTGTACGCTGTGAGTGGCATCAAAAATTACCGGGCATCCCAGATCCTGCATAATTGGAATACTGCGGAAATCAGCAACCAGGTTGTTGTAGCCGAATAAAGCGCCTCTTTCCGTAAGAATGATTTGCTCATTGCCAGCAGACCGGGCTTTTTCAACAACATGAGCCATATCCCAGGGAGCCAGAAATTGTCCTTTTTTGATGTTTAAGGGCTTATTTGTTTTTGCAGCTGCCACGATCAGATCAGTCTGGCGGCACAAAAAAGCAGGAATCTGTAGTATGTCAAGTACTTCTGCAGCTGCCCGGGCCTCATGGGGCATATGAACATCTGACATCACGGCAACATCAAGCTCCCGGCTTATTTCGGAAAGAATCTCAAGGCCCTGATCTAAGCCAGGCCCTCGAAATGACTGGACAGAGGTCCGGTTGGCCTTGTCATAGGACGCCTTGAAGATAAAGGGAATATCAAGCCGGCCGGTTATTTCCTTTAATGTACGGGCAATATGCAGTGCGCCGCTTCGATCTTCAATCACGCACGGCCCGGCCACCAATACAAAAGGGTATTTTTTGCCGGCGGTGATGTTTTTAATCCGGACTACTGTCATTAAAACAGTCCTTGCTTTTTTGGTTTTTACCTAAACTGAGAGTTTCAAATTTTTAAATATTTTGTTTCAATTATTACACTATCGTAAAAA
>JAABTZ010000073.1 GCA_011389605.1 Desulfobacteraceae bacterium | reverse complement strand
ATGCCTACACGGATTTAAACGAGCTGATGCGGATAGCCGGCCTTGCTTTGTATGAGGCAAAGAAACAAGGGGGAAATCTGGTGTGCACCGCGTATGAAAAATCGTGAGAACCTATACTGATGGCACCGTAAAAAGTCCAATATCTGCGTTACGCGCAATTTTTTAGAATTTTACGTACGGCTAAGTACTCTGCATTCTTTGAAATTGCGCAAGCCTTGATCTTGAACTTTTTACAAAGTCCTCTAAAAGAGAGATTTCACGGGTTTGTAGAGTTTGGAAAGAAGTGAAAAGATGATGCGAAATTTAGAGCCGCTGACTTTCTGGGCCGGGGAAAAAGCATATGCAAAAATTAAAGAATCCGGGCTGCAGCCCGGGGATGTGAAGGTTATGGCAGGGGCGGCCGGCGGTCCCAAATGGCTGATTTTAAACCGGCTTGACCGTGCCATACTCGGAAAATGGCTTTTACCCCGCAAATCTCCTTTGTTTTTCATCGGCTCATCCATTGGGGCCTGGCGTTTTGCCGCGGCCTGCCAGGATGACAGCCTTTATGCCATTGACAGGTTTGAAGCAGCTTATCTTCAGCAGGCCTATCCTGACAAACCTCCACCGGAAATCATAGACCGGGAGCTTGAACGAATTCTTGATGAACTTCTGGGCGAAAACGGGTTGGGGCAGATTCTGTCCCATCCTTTTTTTCGGCTCAATATCCTGGCGGTTCGGTGCCGGGGCCTGACCGGAAGCGACCGGAAGCTTAGCCTTCTGCCCGGCCTGGGGCTGGCGGCAATTGCCAATGCGGTTTCCAGGCGCGGCCTTGGAATGTTTTTCGAGCGAACCCTGTTTTATGATCCGCGCCAGCGTCCTTCCTTTTTCCGCATGGACGGCTTTCCCATAAGGCATGTGCCGCTTAACAAAGAAAATCTCAAGCAGGCTTTGATGGCATCGGGCTCCATTCCCATGCTGATGTCAGGCATTGAAAACATTGCGGGCGCACCGCCTGGAATGTATCGCGACGGCGGCATTATCGACTATCATCTCAACATTGATTTTAAGCAGAACAACGGAGGTATTGTTTTGTTCCCCCATTACGCTGAAAAACTGGTGCCCGGCTGGCTTGACAAGCAGATTTTCTGGCGCAGGCCTGATTTTTCAGTGATGGAAAATGTGCTGATGATCACACCGTCTGCTGAATTTACCGCCAGTCTTCCGAACGGTAAAATTTCAGACCGGCATGATTTTTATACATTTGCCGGCAGAGACGCTCAGCGAATGGACTGCTGGAGGCAGGTTGTTGACCGGGGATCTGATCTTGCCGAAGATTTCGTGGAAGCCGTGGAAACCGGCAATATTCGGACACGCCTGCGTCCCATTTCGGATTTGTACAGGCGTTAAGTTCCATCAATTTAAAATCGCTACAGACAATGGGGAAGCAAAAATGAAAAATCTGTTTATATATTTTACCGCAGGCTGCATCGGGGCTGTGGCAAACAGCCTGGTGGTATGGTTTTTCGGGGATATCGGAATCACAAAATCCGCCGGGGTGGCCATCGCCCCGGCACTGAGTGCCCAGTGGCTTTACGGTCGCATTGTCTGGGGCGGGATCTGGGGTTTGGTGTTTATTTTCCCCCTGTTTCGGTCCAACCTCCTGCTAAAAGGCAGTCTTTTGAGCCTGCTGCCCACCATTGTTCAACTGCTGGTGATTTTTCCGGATGCGGGAAAAGGCATGGGTGGCATGGCGCTTGGAACACTGACGCCGGTGTTTGTGCTGTTTTTCAACTGGATCTGGGGGGTTGTTGCGGCTGCAGCCATCAAGACGGCCCGGTGAGCCGATGCATCACAGGTCCCCGGCGCCCAGGTAGGCCTGCACCACATCGGGATTTTCCAGCAGGGCTGCGGCGGAATCGTCCATGACAATGTGACCCACTTCCATGACATAGCCCCTTGTAGCCAGTTTCAGGGCAACCCGGGCATTCTGCTCCACCAACACCACAGTGACGCCGGCTTCGTTGATCTGGCGGATGGTTTGAAAGATCTGGCGCACCAGCACCGGTGCCAGCCCGAGGCTGGGCTCGTCGAGCAAAAGCAGTCTGGGGTTGGACATCAGGGCCCGGCCGATCGCCAGCATCTGCTGCTCACCGCCCGAAAGGGTTCCGGCCAGCTGGTCCCGGCGTTCGGCAAGCCGCGGAAACAGTTCAAGAATCCACTCCAAGCTTTTTTTGACCCGCTGCTGGTTTTTGGAGATAAACGCCCCGAGATCCAGGTTTTCCTGAACCGTGAGAGTGCCGAATATCCGGCGGCCCTCGGGGGCCTGGGTGATTTTTCTGGACACGATTTTAAATGCCGGCAGTTTGTGGATGGGTTCGCCGTCAAAAAGGATTTGCCCGGCAGTGGGACGCACCAGTCCGCAGATGGTATTTAAAGTGGTTGATTTGCCTGCTCCGTTGGCTCCCAGCAGCGTGACGATTTCCCCCTGTTTCACGCAAAGCTCAATGCCGTGGAGGACTTGCACGTTGCCGTATGAGACATGCAGGTTTTTGACTTCCAGCATAAGGTCCCTTGCCGATTGTTTTAAAAGTCTTCGTCGTCGCTGCCCAGGTAGGCCTCTATCACCAGGGGATTTTTCTTGATTTCCGCAGGTGTGCCCTCGGCGATTTTTTTACCGTATTCCAGCACCACCAACTGTTCGCATGCCTTCATCACCAGGCTCATGTCATGCTCGATTAAAAGCACGGTAATACCCCGGGCCTGGATGCGGGCAATTAAGGAAACCAGGGCGGCGGTTTCCAGTTCATTCATTCCCCCGGCCGGCTCGTCGAGGATTATCAGCCGTGGATCGGAGGCAAGGGCCCTGGCGATTTCCAGCAGCCGCTGGTTTCCATAGGAAAGGTTGCGGGCCAGGTTTTCTGCCTGGTCAAAAAGCCCCACGAATTCCAGCTCTGCCATGGCTTTGGAAAGCGCCTGGCGCTCTTCCTTGTGCTGGCTGGGAAGTCGCAGCATGGCTGCCACCGGCCCGGAGCGCATCCGGCAGTGGCACCCGGCCAGCACGTTTTCAATCACGGCCATGTTTGCAAACAGCCGGATGGTTTGAAAAGTCCGGGCAATGCCTGCGGCCACAATCCGGTGGGTGGGCTGCCCGGTGATGTCCCGGTCCTGAAAAATAACCGAGCCGCCGTTGGGTCCGTAATTGCCTGTAATAAGGTTGAAAACAGTTGTCTTGCCCGCCCCGTTGGGTCCGATCAGTCCAAATACCGCCCCCCGCGGAACTGAAAAGCTGACACTGTCTACTGCCAGCAGCCCGCCGAAGCGCTTGATGATATTTTCCACCTGAAGCAGGCTCAAAAAGACACCTCATTTTTTTCCAGCTTGTCAATGGGATAGCTTCGGGGTTTGGGGGGCAAAATCCCCTGGGGCCGGAAAATCATCATGATCATCAGCGCCAGGCCGAATATCAGCAGGCGGTATTGCTGCAGGCCCTGAAAAATTTCCGGCAGGCCGATGATAAGCGCCGCGCCCAGCAAAACGCCGGCAATATTTCCGGAACCGCCGAGGATCACGATCATAAACATCACCACCGATTCCCAGAAGGAAAAAGACTCCGGAGAAATAAATCCCATTTTGGAGGCATAAAGCGTTCCGGTCATCCCGGCCCAGACCGCGCCGATGACAAAGGCGGCTAGTTTGTAGCCTGCGGTGTTGATGCCCGATCCCTGGGCGGCCACTTCATCGGAGCACAGAAATTTCAGCGCCCGGCCAAAGCGCGAATTTTCCAGCAGGTAAAACAAGACAATGGTGATGGCCAGAAAAGCTGTGACCAGATAGAAATAATGGGCCGGGGCCACGATGCTGTTGACTTGGAATCCGAAGACCGAAGGGCTGGATATGCCAAATATTCCGTTGGCCCCGCCGGTGATGCCAAATACGTTGTTGATCAGGGCGATGCGCACGATTTCCACCATGCCGATGGTGACAATCAGCAGGTAATCGCCCCGGAGATGGATTATGGGGCGGGCCACCACCAGGGCGAAAAGCCCTGCGGCCAGCCCGGCTGCAGGCATAAGCCACAGCACCGGCACCCCCCAGGCGGTGTTGACAATGGCGGTGGTGTAGGCGCCAACGGCGTAAAAAGCGGCATGCCCCATGTGAAACATGCCCCCGTAGCCCAGGATGATATTTAAAGACAATCCCAGCACGGCATAGATGGCCACGTTGTTTAACACGTCGGTCCAGTATTTGCCAATAAACAGGGGGGCAACCATCCACAGCAGGATGATTGCAGCATAGGCGGTTTTTCTGATCTGTCCGGCAGCAGGTTTCATATTTTCTCCGCCACCCGTTCACCCAGCAGGCCTGTGGGCCGGACGATCAATATCAGAATCAGCACGAAAAAGGCAATGGCGTCCTTCCATGCCATGGAGATATAAGCGGCCCCGAGCGCCTCGATTACTCCCAGCAGCAGCCCGCCAACCATGGCGCCGGGAATGTTGCCGATCCCGCCGAGAATAGCGGCGGTAAAGGCTTTTAAGCCGTAGGTCCAGCCCATGGTGAAAGTGATCTGACCATAATAAAGCCCCACCATCACGCCGGCGGCCCCGCCAAGGGCCGGGCCGATGAAAAACACCAGCATGATGACCCGGTCCACGTTAATGCCCATAAGCCGGGCAGCATCCTGGTCAATGGCCGCAGCCCGGATAGCTGTACCGATTTTCGTGCGCTGGATAAAAACGTAGAGCCCGATCATCAGCAAAATGGATGCGCCCAGGATGATAAAGCGCATCACCGGCACGGGCAGGCCGAATATGTAAAACACCTGGGAAGGCAAAAGCCCCTGGGGGTAAACCCGGGTGGACGGGCCGTAGACAAGCATCACCGTGTTTGATAGCACAATGGATGCGCCCAGGGCCGATACCACCGCAGACAGCCGCGGGGATGTGCGAAGGGGCTTGTATGCGGCCCGGTCCAGCAGGATGCCGATGATGCCCACAAGCCCCATGGCCATTACCGCCAGCAGCAGGATTCCGGCTATACCCCCGATGTGGTCGGTCAGTGCCAGGGATGTCAGCAAAGTCAGGCCCAGGTAGGCACCGATGGTAAACAGGTCGCCGTGGGCGAAGTTAATCAGTTTTAACACCCCGTAGACCATGGTGTAACCCAGGGCGATCAGAGCATATATGCCGCCCACGGCAAGCCCGTTTGTCAGCTGCGTGAAAAACTGCTCCAATTCAGGATTACTCCGTCAGCACGAAGTTGCCGCCCGCATCCACCCGGTATACCCGGTAGACATCGCCGATGCGATCGCCTTTTTGGTTAAAGGCAATATCGCCGGTCAGCCCGGAAAAGCCTTCCATTTCATTGTGCAGGTAGTCAGCCATTTTCTGGGTGTCTGTGCTCTGGGTCTGCTTGATGGCCTCAACGATGACCCGGAATCCGTCTCCTGCCAGCACTGCCCAGATGGAGCCCGGGGTGGTGTGGTAGGCGGCTTCATAAGCCTCCAGAAATTCCCGGGCTTCTTTGGTTGGCAGATCACCGGGCACGGGGGGGGACAGGAACCGGAAACCTTCTGCAGCCTTATTGCCCGCGATTTTGACAAGGTCCGGGTTATTTGTGGCATCTCCGCCGATAAAGGGCACATCCCATCCCTTTTCCATTTTCTGTCTGAGCATGAGCCCGGCCTCGGGATAATAGCCGGTAAAGAAAACAACATCCGGGTCCTTTGTTTTCATCTTGCTCAAAATGGTCCCGTAATCCTGCTCACCCGGAGTCAGCGCGTCAAAAAAGACTATGTTGACCTCTTTTTGATCCAGCAGTTTTTTAGCCTCGTCTGCCAGGCCCTTGGCATAGGTGGTGTTGTCGTGGAGAATGGCGATGTTTTCATAGCCTGAGTCCAGAAGGGTCTTTACCGCCACCCGGCCCTGCTCGTCATCGCGCGGGCAGGTGCGGAAAAAATAGGGCAGGCCTTTTTCCGTCAGGCGCACGGCAGTCGAACCGTTTGCCACCTGGATGATGTTGGCCGAGGCGTAAATGTTCTGGGACGCTTCGGTAATCGATGATCCGTAGGTACCGATCACTGCGGCCACCTCCCGGGTTGCCATGCGCTGGGCCGCCAGGGCCGCGGTGCGCGGATCGCCGCTGTCATCGCCGATGACTATTTTTACTTCTTTTCCAAGCAGGCCGCCTTCGTTGTTGACCTGGTCTGCCAGAAGTTCCACGATTTGTTTCATGTCCTTGCCTTCGGCTGCCCATGAGCCGGTCAGCGGGCACATGAGCCCGATCTTGATGGGATCCTGGGCAAGCGCGGGGTTGGCGGTGGCGGCCACGATGCCTGTCAGAATTAAAAACAGCAGTCTTTTCATATTCCCTTCTCCTTTTGTCAATTGGTCTGGTTCTTACCTAAACTGAGCGTTTCAAATTTTTAAATATTGACGGCTTCGTAAAAAGTCCAATATCTGCGTTACGCACGATTTTTCAGAATTTCACGTACGGATAAGTACGCTGCATTCTTCAAAATCGCGCAAGCCTTGATCTTGAACTTTTTACAAAGCCGTCTAAAACCGACTTTTTACGAGAGCATCAAATATTTTGTTTCAAATATATTTTAAAAGGTTTAAGCCATTTTTGCTTTAAAAATTGTAAACCCTACGGGATTTTCAAGTTTACCGCATCTACTGCGTCAGATGATGTCTCGCATAGTTGACTATAGCTCGACGATCATCTTCCTTATATCTGCGGCAAACTTGAAAATCGCTCAGTTGAGGTCTTATATTGTCACCAGGTTTGATTTTTATAAACAGGTTCGCAAAACTACAATAGCTGTTCATAGCGAACCCGGATTCATGAGTCAACATCAATGAGTGGTTTTTGTTGCCGATGTCTGCTGGATAAGGCTGCCTGCCACAATCAGCACCAGCCCGGCAATCGTAGATGTCCGGATCATTTCGCCCACCAGCAGGTGGATAAAGACCAGGGAAAGAAACGGTGAAAAAAAAATCAGGGTACTGACCCGGGAAGTGCTGCTGGTTAATTTCATGGCGTTTAGCCACAACACAAAGGTAATGCCCATTTCAAATACGCCAACGTATGCCGCCCCCATCAGCCCGTAAACCGAAGACGGTCGGGGGTCTGAAAACACAGCGCAGGTGATTGCGATAATCGGCAGGGCAAACAGAAAATTTAAGAACAGGCCCGTGACCGGATCATGATGATCACGGGTGCTGCAGATCCAGTAAAGGGCCCAGACCACCGTGCTGCCCAGGGCCATGGCCACGCCCGGGCCGTTGGAAAATTGCATTGCCAGCAGATCCCCCCGGGTGGAGATGACCACCACTCCCAGGTAGCTGATGAAAATGGCCGCCAGCTCCCTGCCGCCGATTGGTTGCTTGAGCAAGGGCACTGCCAGTAAAGAAAGAGTGATGGCCCATGTGTAATTTAAAGGCTGTGCTTCCTGGGCCGGCAGAAGATCGTATGCGGCAAAAAGGATTATATAATATAAAAAGGGGTTTAATATGCCAAGGCCGGCGGCCCGAAGAAGATCTTGTCCCGAGTATGTCCACAGAAGTCTGAATTTGCCGGAAACCGCCAATATCGCGGCCAGGCAGAAAACAGAGGCCACATCAGCCCACAGCAGCAGCTGCAGCGGGGTGAAATGCCTCAGGGAAAGCTTAAAGGCAGAGGCAACCGTGGACCACAGCAATACCGCGGCCCCGGCATAGAGATAGGCTTTTTGCTGTCGTGTAAGTGGCAATGTATAAATTCCAGGTGTTTTTAGGGTGAAAGCTGACCACGCATTTCTTTGTGAATCAGGCTACACAAAAAACAATGCCGCAGACAAGCATTTTTAAAATGCATATCTGCGGCAATCATCAAAGGGACAGGATGTTTGAGTTCAGCTCAGATTTTTGAGCACCTGGTCCCAGACCTGCCGGACGGCACTGCATGCAGGGGCGTCCGGGGCGTATTCAAAAAGGGTTTTGGCCTGAACCATGGATTTGGTCATTGCCGGATCAAAGGGGATCTGGCCTGCGCAGGGGATTTTGTTCTGCTCGGCAAACTCCCTTATCCCGCGGGTTATGGATTCGTTTAAATCATACTTGTTGATGCATATCATGGCCGGCACTGAAAAATGTTTTGCCAGCTCCACTACTCTTTCCATGTCATGACGGCCTGAAAGAGAAGGTTCGGTGACTATCAGCACCCCGGATGCACCACCGATGGCTGCAATTACCGGGCATCCCACACCAGGGGGACCATCGGTTATAACCAGCTCGCGTTCTTGCTGGCTGGCGATTTTTTCCGCTTCCTTGCGCACCCGGACCACGAGCTTGCCTGAATTTTCCTCGGCAATGCCGAGCCGGGCATGGACCATTGGACCGAAACGCGTACTGGAAATGTACCAGTGCCCGGAAAGATTTTCCGGAAAATCAATGGCATTGTCTTCACAGAAATAATTGCAGACCCCGCAGCCTTCACACATCACCGGGTTGACCACAAAATCGGGGCTTATGGCACAAAACCGGCACAATTCAAGGCATTTGCCACACTTGGTGCATTGTTTTAGATTAATAAATGCGGTGTGGCCCGCGATGAATTCGTGGGTTTCCTGTATCACGGGGGACAGAATCAGGTGCAGGTCTGCTGCATCAACGTCGGCGTCACAAAACACGGGATTTTTTGCCAGTTGGGACAGTGCTGCAACAATGCTTGTTTTTCCGCTGCCTCCTTTGCCGCTTATTACCACAAGTTCTTTCATTATGCCCTCCCGGAAACAAGCCGGGTGATCTCTTTGCAGAGCCCGGCAAAGTGCTGATGCCATTTTGGAAATGCTTCCACAAGAGGCTCACCCCGGGAGTAGGCTTCGGCAATGTTTCGTTCATAAGGAATTTGCATTAATATCGGGATGTTTTGCGCGTCAGCATATTGCGCCACCCGGTTGTCTCCTATGTCAGAACGGTTGATGATCAGACCGCTGGGGATTTTAAGAGTTTTAACGGTTTGCACTGCCAGCTGCAGGTCGTTTAACCCAAAAGGGGTTGGTTCCGTGACCAGAACTACGAAGTCCGTATTCTGGATGGCTGCAATCACCGGGCAGGAAGTGCCCGGCGGAGCGTCGATTACGGCGGTTTTCTCCGGATTGATGCGGGAACGGACATGCCGGATTAAGGGAGGTGCCATGGCTTCCCCGATGCGGAGCCGGCCGTGGACAAAGCCAAGGCCGTTGCACCGGCCATTCTGGATAATGCCTATGGTTCTTTTGCCTTCCCCGATCGCTCCTGCCGGGCACACTGCCTGACATCCCCCGCACCCGTGGCATAGCTCGGGAAATGTCATTACGGTGTCGGCAATGATAACAATGGCGTTGAACTGACAGATCTGTTCACATTGTCCGCATTGGGTACACTTGTCTTCATCAACTACGGGAACGTTCATGAAAACAGTTTCTTCTGCTTCAAATACGGGCTTAACAAACAGATGCGCATTGGGTGCTTCCACGTCACAATCCAACAGCTGGGCCGAACTGCCCATGGCAAGGGCAAGACTGGTTGCCACCGTGGTCTTTCCGGTTCCGCCCTTACCGCTTGCAACGCTTATAATCATGGATTAATCCTTTTCTTCAGTGCTGGCACTGGTGGCTGCCCTTGCTGCCGCCGGAGCAGGCATTATCCCCGGTTTCCAGCGAATTTTGGAGATATTGGTTAACAAGGCTCTCAGGGTCCTGCACCGGAGCGCCGGTAATCACACGGATGCCTGCCTGTGAAAAGAGCTCAATGGCCTTATGGCCCATGCCCCCGGCAATTACAACCTCCGTGTGTTTTTCTGCCAGCCATCTGGGCAGCACCCCGGGCTCATGGGGCGGGGGGACAAGAACTTCCTTGTTTTTGATTTGGTCGTTTTCCACGTCAATAAGCGCAAATTCCTGGCAATGACCAAAGTGGGCGGTCAGCTTGCCGTTTGCCAGAGGGATGGCAAATTTCATATACATTC
>JAABTZ010000008.1 GCA_011389605.1 Desulfobacteraceae bacterium | reverse complement strand
ACATGGAGGTGATGAAAAAAGGCAGCCGTCTTTCGGTACAGCCGGTGACCCCGGATCAGTGGCAGGCCGTGCTGGAAGCCTCGGGTGTGGCTGCTCCTTTGAGGTGACGGTCCTTGCCGGCTCTTTTTTATGACCCTACCAATATCAAGACCCGGCCGCGCTATGGCAGGGCCTGGTCCGTATAGGCCACATTGGCCTCTTCCGGAGTGCGGGGCTCCAGGGGGCGGTTCTGCCGGATATCCTCGACCCAGTTTGGATTGAGCAGCAAAGACTTTCCCGACAGCACGATATCAGCATGGGCAAGGGCTGCATCAGCGGTATTCCGGTCATAGATTCTGCCGCAAATCATAAGAGGCTTTGCCGTTTTCTGCCGGGTCAGCTCCGCCATGGTTTGCCCGGTTCCAAAGGCGCTGTCGCTGAAATTAAGGGTTGAAACCGATACTGCGTCAACCGGCTCCTGGTCGAGATAACCAATCATGGAAAGCCAGTCGTCTTTGTCAAACAGCGGCACTTTCATGTCCACCACGCCCCAGTTGGAAATGCGAAAGGTCACCAGCCGGTCTTCGGGAACCACCTCGCGCACAGCACGGATGATCCGCCGGGCCAGCCGGAAACGGTTTTCGGCAGATCCGCCGTAGTCATCTGTCCGCTTGTTGGAATAGGCGGATAAAAACGAGTTGATCAGATAACCGTGTGCCCCGTGAACCTCCACCCCGTCAAACCCGGCCGCTACAGCACCCCTGGCGGTTTCGACAAACCCCTGGATCACGTGATCGATATCAAAACGGCTCATTTCATCGGGTACGTGAAAGGGTTTTCCGGTCAGGGGATTGTCCTGTTCCGGTGCCACGGGACTCGGGGCGATGACCCGGCCCGCCGGGTTGATTTCCGGCCAGGACACCCGGCCGCAATGAAACATCTGCATGACCGCCAGGCTGCCCGCATCCTGGATGGCCCGAACTACCGGCCGCCATGCCTCGATCTGCCGCTGGGTTACCATTCGCGACTGCCGGGGGTATCCCTGGGCGCTTTCATAATCGGTGAGCACGGCCTCGGTAAACACCATGGCCGCGCCATTTTGTGCCCGTCGCACGAGAAAATCGAGCACGTCTTTGCGGGGTATGCTGTCGCCCGGCGAAGAGGTCCTGGTCATGGGGGCCAGGCCAATACGATTTTTCAGGCTCTTGTTTTTGATCCAACACTCCGAAAACAGGTTATTTTCTGACATTTTGCCTCCTTTGACCGATGAATGAAAAGGATTTCTCCTATAAAGATAGGCATTCCGCGTTTCTTCGGCCAGAACGGAACCAGCGGATCTATGGCCGAAACAGGCTTTCCGGCTGGATTTAAACCACCTGGACCCTGGCAAGCCATGCGGAGGTTTTTGGAATCTGGCTATTTGACAAAGTATTCTTTGTGTAAGATGACAAAATTGATTATTTAATTCACCTGGCATGCTGATATTTCCAAATTCTGAAACGGAGGTTATGATGCAAAACATAAGAACAAAAAACCTTTTATGCACGGTGGCAGCTTTGCTGCTTTTTATTTCCGCCCCTGCTGCTGGCCTGCCGCTGGTTGACATCGAGGGGGCAGTTGGCGGATGGCAGGCCTGGCCTTCCGGCGGCATGGCTTACCAGGGAGATGATCTGGATCTGAAAGACGATCTTGATTACGACGATGAAACCTGTTTTACGGCCCGCCTTAAAATCGGCATGCCCATGGCTATCCCCAACATTTACCTGATGGCCACGCCCCTGGAATTTGAAAAGAACACCACACGAACCGAAGGATTCACTTTTGGCGGAAAAGCCTTTGAAAATGAAACGAATTTTTCCAGCAGGCTGACCATGGATCATTATGATATAGGGATTTTCTACGACTTGCCCCTGCTAAAGACTTTTAGCCTGCACCGGCTCAACCTGGAAGCAGGGCTGAATGCCAGAATAATAGACGCCCAAGCAGTTATAGAGCAGGATGCCGAAGGCGAAAGGATATATGCAAAGAAATCCGAGACCATCCCGGTGCCCATGATTTATCTCGGAGCCGGGATTTACCCCGTGGAACGCTTTGGCCTGGAGGTTGAACTCCGCGGCATTTCCTACAGCGACTACGAGCTGCTCAGCCTGATAGGACGCTTGAAGGCAAAGGCTTTTGGCCCGATGTTTATATCAGGGGGCTACAGGTATGACTCATATGATATAAAGGAAGACGACCTGGAAATAGACGTGGATTTCTCCGGGCCGTTTCTGGAAACCGGCCTGAATTTCTGATTTGAGACCCGATTTGACCCGGATTTCCTTCTACGGGCTTGCAGTGCATGGTGGCTGGATGTTGAATTGCCATGCAATCCTGGAAAATGACCTTAAAAGTACTGTATTATGCCTTTACGTCAAATACAGCCCCACGGTAGCATCCTTGTTTTGTCCTTGAACCCTGTTTGCAGATCTTCTCCTGACTGGTGTCCACAGGATTTGGTTCACAGGGTGCCCCGCGATAATAAACTATTTTCACTCCGGGCCGAATTTCCGGAGGTTCCGCATTGTACTGTACACGATTGACTATTTTTATCAGGTGCAGATCATAAAGACCCTGCAAAAAAGAATATGCCGCATAGTTGCAATTTTTCGGCATAGATGAAAAAATGACTGGTATTATGCAGAGAAAATCTATTTTTGAAGAATTTACCTTAATCGCCATTACCACAAATATATTTCAATTATGTATAATTTGACATGATTGTTTTACAAAAATGTATGCCTTCGGTACGACACGTATACTACAAAGGCGCATGGCGGTGAGGTGGGACCACCGGCCTGGAAAGAAAGCTTGCCGATCTGCTGCACAGTGGCGCCGACCCAATGCCCGGATTATGATGTTTTTGTGGTACTGTATTTTTCCCCCGGAGTGATCAGAAAAGCTAAAATCCTTGCACTGCTTTACCGGCAAGGGCTTTTTCAACTTCGTCTCCAAGTGTTTCGTCGTTTTTCCGCGACTGCTTTTCAAGTGCTTTTTTTGCCATTTTCCCACCAATCCTGCCAAGAGCCCATGCCGACATTTTTCTCACCCGGTTATCACTATCGCTTGTCATAGCCTTTTGAAGGTCTCCAGTATAAACGGGGTCGAGCATGTTTCCCATGGCCCTTGCGGCATTCATCTTCCACCGCCAGAGCTCCGTTGAGGGCATGTAAAACATGTGGGGCTGGATACGGGCCTCGTAGTATACAACATCCATGTGCAGCAAGGCAGGCAGGGAAAAGTCCGGTGCCATTTTCACAACCTTCTCATTTATTGGAAAAGACCTGGAACGGGCAAGCCAGGCCCGGTTGCGGGGACATACGTTCTGGCAATGGTCGCATCCGTACACCCAGAGTCCCATGGGTTCCCGGAGCTCTTCGGGCGTGATATCCTCCCCGAAATAGGTCAGGTAGGATATGCACCGGCGAGGGTCGATCTTGCGGGGCCCCTGCAGCGCCCCCGTAGGACAGGCGATGATGCATGCGTTTCGGCACCAGTCCGGGCAGCCTACTTCGACAGTGGGCTGGTCGACCTCCAATGCTGCATCCACAACCACGGCAATGGGAAGGGTCCACGATCCTCCGGCCACAGCCCGATGGGCATAAAACAGGCAGTTTTTCCCAAACGTCCCGAGTCCGGAGCGGGCTGCGGCAACCCTGTGAGGGAGATTAAACGGAATTTTTGTCCGGATTCCCCCGACTTCTAAAAAAGAACGAAATGCCTTGATTTTCCTGCTCAAACCTTCTTTTATGAGCCGGTCGTCATCCAGATAGCAGCGGCCAAAATGATTTTCCATCTCCGGAGGAAAGCGTTGCTGAAAATAATTGTATAGCAAAACAATGATCGACTTTGCGCCCGGCAGAATGGCACAAGGATCCGTTCCGGCAGAAAGATCGAGACCCAGTTTGTGTGCCCAGTCATAATTCACCCTTCGTTCATCGAGTATTTCCGCGTGTTTTGTAAAAGGGGAGGCATCACAGATACCAATGTCTGCAAATCCCAGTTCCATTGCCTTTTCTTCTACTACCCGGCGCGTAAGCATTTTGTTTTTCGCCTTTCTCAGAGGTATTGTTTTAAAATTTTTTAAAGTGGCGCCCTTAACTTTGTAGATTTTCTGTTTATAATAAAAACAAAATACAATGTACAAAAAAATCGGCAATCAAAACAAAAAGACATTACATGCCGTATATAAACATCAAAATTATAAAAGAAAGCGCTTCAAGGCGTTCTGGGGAAAAATCCCAAAATCACTTTTCCGGTTTGCCCAAGGTCAAAACGTTTCTTACCAGTCAACATCCCCGATATTTTAAGCCGCCTGAAATCCCCCGTGCTCTATCCCATAGAGTCGGTAAGCCCCTCGCTCTGGGATTTTTTGATCTGGCCTCATGCCAGGGAAAAATTTCAATGGTCTGGCAGCCGGCAGCCCAGGGAATGGTCACGTTTTCCATGCCCTTTCTTGCATAATTGGAATAAACATCACCAAGGAAAACAAAGGCAAGATTCTTTGCATTAAAATCTCTTTTTGGGCAACCGTCGTGAAAATCAACACGGTTTCTCAAAGAATTTTATCAAATCTGTTAAAACACCTTGAACTCTGCCTGATGCTCGTATATAAGTCACAGATTGTTTGAGATTATAAGAACCGGGCCCACCCAATGGGTCCGGCCTATTATTTCCATTTATGTCCATGCTGCGGCAGAACCACGGCATAACATAGGAGCTGGGAATGGAATTCTGGCGTGTACCGTTTGATTCAGAGGCAATTGAAGTATCCAGGGGTATTGTCTACATAATTGAAGACCGGTGCAAGGGATGCGGATACTGCATTGAATTCTGCCCCAAAAGCATCCTTGCCTTTTCATCGCGTTTTAACAAAAAAGGTTATCATCCGCCCGAACTTCTTGACCACGACATCTGCGTGAACTGCCATTATTGTGAAATCATCTGTCCGGAATTTGCCATCTACTCTCTGCCGGCCCCTTTGGAAAAAACCGGATAACCCAGTTGATGCCCGGGCCGGACACAGTTTTTGCGCAACCAAAATTGATGGTCTCGTAAAAAGTCGCTTTCAGACGGCTTTGTAAAAAGTTCAAGATCAAGGCGCGCAAAATCCCTAGGAATGCAGCGTACTTAGCCGTACGTGAAATTCCGAGGGATGAAGCGTAACGCAGATATTGGACTATTGGACTTTTTACGAAGCCGTCAAAATTGATACAGAAAACGGTGACAAACAAATGCAACCAGCAGTCTTTACCGGAGAGCATTACATGACAGGGGATGAAGCCTGTGCCGAAGGGGCACTGGCTGCCGGCTGCCTGTTTTTCGGCGGCTATCCCATCACACCGGCCACTGAAATCGCCGAGCATATCTCAGCGCGCCTGCCGGCCGTGGGCGGTACCTTTATCCAGATGGAAGACGAAATAGCTGCCATGGCCTCGGTGCTGGGTGCCGCCTGGGCGGGTAAAAAAAGCATGACAGCCACGTCAGGACCAGGTTTTAGCCTGATGATGGAAAACATCGGTCTGGGCATATGCACGGAAACCCCGTGCGTGCTTGTAAATGTCCAGCGGGGCGGGCCGTCCACCGGGCTTCCCACAATGGGGGCCCAGGCTGACATGATGCAGGCAAGGTGGGGTTCTCACGGAGACTACGAGATCATTGCACTGGCGCCGTCTTCGGCACAGGAAATCTTTTACCAGACAATCACGGCTTTTAACTTAAGCGAGCGCTACCGTACGCCGGTTTTAATCATGACCGACGAGATAATCGGCCACATGAGCGAAAAAGTCATAATTCCGCCCGCCGACCAGATCCGCACGGAATGGCGCCCCAAGCCCCGGGGACGCAAGGACCGCTTTCTGCTCTACAAGCCCGGGCCAAACGGGGTGGCTCCCATGCCTGCGGCCGGTGACGGTTATAAAATCCATGTGACCGGGCTGACACACGATGAAAAAGGTTATCCTGCCATGTCCGTTGAAGCTCAGCAGCAGATGATGGAGAGGCTCAAGCGCAAAATCCTGGACAACCGGGATGATATCATCATGGTCGAAGAGCATCAGATAGAGGATGCCGAGATCGTGATCGTCTCCTACGGAATTTCGTCCCGCACCAGCATGGCTGCCATGCAGCAGGCACGGGCCATGGGAATAAAAGCGGGTTTTCTCCGCCTGATTACCGTCTGGCCCTTTGCAGAAGAGAAAATCCAGGCCCTGGCCCAACGGGTAAAAGGCTTTATAACCGTGGAAATCAACCTCGGCCAGATCCACCTGGAGGTAATGCGGGCTGCAGCAGGCATTACCCCGTGTCATCTGGTAGGGCATCACGGCGGAACCATAATAAGTCCCGACCAGGTACTTGCCAAAATAAAGGAGGCCTTTTAATGCCGGCAGCAACCAAAACCCGCGCAGCTCACCAGAATCATCCCCTGGAGGATTTGATCCGCTCAGACCGGATTCCCCATATCTGGTGCCCGGGCTGCGGCATCGGCACGGCTTTTTCCGCATGCCTGTCGGCCATGAAAGGCGGCGGCCGGAATCTTGAAAAAATGTGCATGGTATCGGGCATCGGATGCTCGGGCAGGGCGGCCGGTTACGTGAAGCTCGACTCCTTTCACACCACCCACGGCCGGGCCATCCCCTTTGCCACGGGCCTGAAACTGGGCAATCCGGAACTTGACGTCATTGTGTTCAGCGGAGACGGAGACCTGTTTGCCATAGGCGGCAATCATTTCATCCATGCAGCCCGGCGCAACATGGATCTTACGGTGATCTGCGTAAACAACCTCAATTACGGCATGACAGGCGGGCAGGCAGCGGCAACCACCCCGCATCTTGCAAAAACCACGACCACGACCGCCGGCAATCCGGAATCACCATTTAATCTGCCCCTGCTTGCATGGGCATCGGGTGCCACCTACGTGGCCCGGTGGACCATTTTACACACAAGGGAGCTGACCGAGTGCATACAAAAGGCCATTTCCAAAAGCGGATTTTCCTTTATTGAAGTACTCGGCCCCTGCCCGATCAATTACGGCCGGAGAAACCGGGAGAAACCCATGGAAACTCTCAGGCTATACCAGGAGCAGACCATTATCCGAAACAATGCAGATCCCATGGATTTAGACGTGGATTTCAAAAAAAAGGTGGTGCTGGGCGAATTTGTGGACAAACAGCGCCCCACATGCATTGAAAGCTATGATCGCACATGCCGCCTTCCGGAATAACTACCTGGCGGGGATAAAGCCGGAAGCAGTCAACAAAGTCAAATAACAGCTGAAGGCGGGCAGCAAAAAAGGGAAACAATTATGTACAAGCAGATTGTCATTACCGGATTCGGCGGCCAGGGCGTGGTTCTTGCCGGAAAGATCGTCGGGCAGGCGGCCGCCATTGTGGACAAGCTTGAAAGCACCCTGGTGCAGTCCTACGGGCCCGAATCCCGGGGCGGGGCCTGCAGCGCCCAGGTAACAATTGCCGACGGGCCCATTTATTTCCCCTATATCAAGAACCCTGACATCCTGGTTTGCATGTCCCAGTCCGGCTACGACAAACAGCACCACACCTTAAAGGATGACGGAACCCTGGTAATTGAACAGGACCTGGTAAAACCGGTTGGAGACAGGGACTATTACGCCGTGCCGTGCACCCGGTATGCCGAAGAGATCGGACATAAAATGATGGCCAATATAATCATGGTCGGATTTATGGCCGGCATCACTGGTGCCATTTCCCTGGATGCAGCCCGAAGCACCGTGGAGAAATCCGTGCCCAAAGGAACCGAAGAAAAAAACCTTAAGGCCTTTGAACGGGGATGGGAGCATGCCCAGGCAACCCTGAAGGGCCGCCGGCATAAGGCAGCCGGAAAGCCAGGAGTCGTTGCATGAAAAATCCCAAAAAAAGGCTATACAGTGTGCTGATTGCAGGGGCCACGCCCGCCGGTGTAGCCGCAGCAAACAAACTCGGTGAGATGGGCGTGCCCACCACGCTGGTGGACAGCGCAGCGGATCTGGACCAAAAACTTGCAGCCGGGGCTTACAGGCTTGACTCCGGAGTTTTATTTAATTATGCACACCGGCCGGGACTGATCCGCATTCTGCGCAATGCAAATATTCGTCTTATCATGCCCGCATCCATTGAATCAGCCAGGCACAGCCAGCAGGGCTTCCGGGTGCATATCAACTGCCCGCCCGCCTATGTGGATCCCCACCGATGCACCTTGTGCGGTCGTTGCGTGGAAACATGCCCGGCATGCGGCACCCAGGGCATTGATCCCATTGTGATAAACAGCCGCATGGCCCTGCCGGGAAGAGCGGTCATCGATAAACGCCGCCAGCCCCTGTGCCAGGAAAACTGCCCCCTGGGGGTCAATGTCCAGGGTTACATGGTTCTGGCTGCTGCCGGCCGCTATGCCCAGGCCCTTGAATTGATCCGGCACGACAATGTTTTGCCAGCCATTTGCGGCCGGGTCTGCACCCATCCATGCGAGGCGGCATGCCGTCGCGGGGAAAAAGACGGCGCCCTGGCCATTCGGGATATCAAGCGGTTTATCGCCGAGAAGGCCGAAACCAGTCCATCCCCGAAAGGCAAAAAACAACATCCCGGCAAAGGCCGCCCGGTTGCCGTCATTGGCTCGGGTCCGGCAGGCCTTGCCGCGGCAGTCGATCTTGCCCGTCACGGCTTTGAAGTCAACGTGTTTGAAAAAGAAAAGGAGGCCGGAGGGCTTCTTCGCTACGGCATAGGGCCTCACCGGCTGCCCAGAGACATTCTGGATGCCGAGCTGGACATGATAAGGGCCGAAGGGGTAAACATCTTAACCGGCCACGTCGTGGACCTGCCCGGCGGCTTAGAGAAGCTGCGCAAAACCCATGAAGCCGTGATTGTGGCAACCGGCTCATGGGCGGACCGGTCCCTGGGTGTCGAGGGTGAAGACCTTAAAGGGGTTTTTGGATGCGTTTGTTTTTTAAATCAATTTTACCGGGGCGAAATTACCCAACTTTCCGGCAAGGCTGCCGTTATAGGCGACGGCAACGCCGCCTTTGACCTTGCCCGTGTTCTGCGCCGCATGGGCGCTTCGGTAACCATTTTATCATGGTTTTCAAAAGGCGAGATTCCGGCTGACGCAGAAGAGATACATGCAGCCAGACAAGAAGGCATTGCCGTCAAAGACCGCGTAAAGGTGGTGGGATTCCGGGGGAAAAACGGCCGGCTGCAGGCAGTAAGACTGCAGGCCACCCGGCCGGGGCCGCCCGATTCAAACGGCATTGCCTGGCCTGTAGTCATAGCTGAAAGCAAAGTAACAGAAAAAGTCTTTGATCATGCATTTGTGGCAATCGGCCAGAGCGGGGCCTACAAGGCGGCAGGCGGAAAAAATGGTTTGAAGGTCAATACCAGGGGCCTGCTCGAAGTTGATGCCAAAGGCAAGACAAATATTGAAAAAGTTTATGCCGCAGGTGATTCTGCCACAGGGGCCAGTTCCATTGTCCTGGCCATGGCCGGCGGAAGAAAAGCCGCCTTTGAGGCAATGGCCGATCTAAACAGCAATGCATCAAAAGAGCTTAGGCCCGAATTTATCCCCGCACGACCGGCCCTGCGCGATTTTGACCCTGTTGACGACAATCTGGCCATGCAGGCCCGGGCGGTCATGCCCGAGATTCCGGCAGCCCAACGATTGTCAGGCTTTCCTGAAGTTGCACTGGGATTTGACGAGACAACGGCCCGGCAGGAAGCAGCACGATGCCTGCAGTGCGGAGCCTGCGCCCAGTGCCTGGAATGCCTGCCGGCCTGCGAGGCCAATAAGGCCATCTGTCATGATCAGAAGGAAGAAAGCCTTTTGGAAAATGCAGGGGTGTTGATTATCGCTGATCCGGAATTTTCACCTTCGGTCAAGGGCGATGATGTGATCCGGGCATACGGGCCGCCAAGTGCGAAAGCAAATGTTTATGCCATGATGCTCCGCGGCTTTTCAGCCGCGGCCAAAGCTTTTGTCCAGCTTCAAAACAGCCGCTCCCAGCGAAAAGGCCACGGAATTGCCTTTGTACCTCCGGACTCGGGCCTTGATCCAAAAATCCGTATCGGTGTTTTTGCATGCCGCTGCAACGATTCCTTCGGGTGGTCCTCTGAAATGGATACCCTTATGGCCGGATTAAACCGGCAGGCCGATATCGTGCACGCGGAAGTACTGACCTCGGCCTGTATTCCCGAAGGCATACAAAGCATCACAGACCGGGTCCGGGACAAGGAACTGACCCGGATAGTGCTTGCATCCTGCGTTTGCTGCCCCCTTAATTTTATCTGCAGCGCCTGCACAGACCAGCGCAGCCGTTTAAAGCAGGGGCTTTTTGAAGGCACCGGCATCAGCCGTGCCATGGTGCAGACATTTAATTTACGGGGCGAGGTGCTGCGTCACCTTTGCAAAGATGAAGCCATTGCCCTAAGCGCCTTTAAGGGAATGATGCAGCGGGGCATCGGGCGGGCCAGAAAACTGCTTCCCTTTCCTGCCCCGGCCCGCACCTACAATTTTACAACCGCGGTCATCGGCCATGGCCAGGCAGCCGAAAGCGCTGCCATAACCCTGGGCCAGACCGGCCACGAGGTACTGCTGCTGGGCTCGGGGAAAAATCCCTTAAAACAGGCTCCGGTGCATCCAAATATCTTTGCATTTGAAAATTCCATGGTGGATGCGGTCAGCGGAACCCTGGGCGATTTTAGAATCCACGCTGTTTGCAGCGACGGGCCGCGCGTTTTTTCCGTGGGTGCGGTCATTTTGGGGGACAAGTCGTGCAATATCAACATCTATAACCAGCATGATGACCTGCCCGGAATAAAGGCTCAGGCGGGCATGCAAAAAGCACGGATGCCCGGCACTCCCTATCTGTACCCGTGCGGCACCTCCATATCCGGCCTTTATCTGGCTGATCCGCCCGGCATTCAGATTTCCAAACGAACCAAGGGGGAGGCTGCAGCGGTTATGGCCGCAGCGGTCATGCCCAGGGGGCCCCGCCAGAGCCGGGGCTTTTCAGTGGTGATCAACCAGGCCCTGTGCCGGGGCTGCGGGCGATGCTTAACGGCGTGTCCTTATCACGCAGTTGAGCTTAAACCCAATGACGCAGACGGGCTTGGGGCAAGTGTGGATGAGGCCCTTTGCAAAGGATGCGGCAATTGCATTTCCGTCTGCCCGTCAAATGCCGCTGACAGCCCCTTTCGCGACCAGGCATACCTGGAGCGCACACTGGAAGAGCTGCTGATGACCGGCAGCAGGAGTTAACCAATGCAAGAAGAGTTTAAAATCATTTTGTTTCTGTGCAACTGGGGGCCCCATGTTGCTTATCAAACGCTTCAGGACCAGCGCGCGGAAATCCCCCTTGAAATTCAGATGGTACGCATCCCTTGCAGCGGCCGAATAACCAAGGCGCTTTTGTTTAAACCCTTTGAGATGGGGGCTGACGGGGTAATTTTGATGGGCTGCACCCCCGGCTCATGCCGCTACGGGACAGGCACGGAAGCCGCCCGGCAAAACACGGCCGATACCAGAAAAATTCTGAACCTGACCGGGCTGGGGGAAAACAGGCTTGAGCTGGCCACTTTTCTGCCTGATAAATCAGAGGCCTTGCTGAATTTTATCACCAGCTTTGTGGCCAGGATACGCAAAATGGGCAAAAGCCCTGTAACCCCACGGCCAATGCTTCAGGCACAGGATATCACAGAAGACAACTCTGAGGCCATTGTGGCCAGACACGATGTTTTTGCCTGCCAGGACTGCGGCAAGTGCACTTCGGCCTGCCCCCTGGCCCTGGCCGGAAAACCTTATTCACCCCGTTTTGTGGCCACCGAGATTATCGCCGGAAGGGCAAACACCCCCGAGGTGCTCTCCATGGTCAATGCCTGCCTTACATGCGGCACATGTTATGAGAGATGTCCTTCCGCAGTCAATTTCCCGGAATTCATCAAGGACATGCGCGGCTATTACCACGGCAGGGAACTGACCGGCACGCCTGCCCACGGCGGATTTTTCCAGAGCATGATGCGCGCCATGACTTCTGAGAAGCTTGTGCCGCAACCCTGGCAGAATCTGCCCGAAAGCATCCGGACCGGCAGGCAGGGCCCGGTATTGTTTTACGGCGGATGTGCGGCATATTTTGACATTTTTTTCGGCAGATTTCTCAAGGTGCGGACCCGGCGGATTATCGAAGACAGCCTTCGGCTTTTAAATTTCTTTGATGTCGAGCCCGCGGTATTGGAAAATGAACGCTGCTGCGGACACGATCTTCTTTGGTCCGGGGATCGTGAGAATTTTCTCCGGCTGGCCAGACTCAATGCGGATGCCATTGCAGCAAGCCGTGCCGAAGAGCTGATCACGGCCTGCCCTGAATGCGCCCATACCCTTGGTACTGAATATGCAAAACATGGCGTGGAACTGCCGGTCAAAATAACCCATATCCATGAGTTTCTTGAGCGTGAAATTGATAAAGGCGCCGTGGCCTTCAAACCCATGGGCCTGTCCATGGCATTTCAGGATTCCTGCCGCCAGAGCCGGTTTAACGGACAGGCCGCCCTTCCCCGGAAACTTCTGCAGCATCTGTGCAACGATGAGTCCCATCTCGTAAAAAGCGATGCGGCAAGCCCGTGCTGCGGCAACTGCGCATGGACTGGCTGCGATGCGTTTAGCAAGGCAATGCAGGTACAACGGCTGGAGGGTATCGGGCAAAGCGGCAGCCAGGTTCTTATAACGGCCTGCCCCAAGTGTCAGATCCATCTGCAGTGCGCCATGGACGATGTTGTACGGGGCAATGATCTTAAAACAGAGATGATGGATTTAACCAGCGCCATTGCCAAAAGCATTTACTGGGAATAAACACACTTCAAGTACAGGGAAAAACAATGACAGCATCAATTAAATCGGCAGCACAGAGCAGGGCGCAAAACGCGGCCCCTGAAGTGCGCGTTGGCGTATATGTCTGCCACTGCGGGTTAAACATTGCCCAGACCGTGGATTGCGATGGTGTGGCTGAGGCCGTGGCCGGATTGCCGGATGTGGTCGTATCCAGGGGAATCGGTTATGCCTGCAGTGAACCGGGCCAGCGCGAAATAAGAAACGATATTGAAACCCACGGCCTGAATCGTATAGTGATCGGCTCGTGCTCGCCCCGCCTGCATGAACCGACATTCCGCCAGATGCTTGTTGCCGCCGGTTTAAATCCCTATCTTCTGGAAATGGCCAATCTCAGGGAACAATGCAGTTGGGTGCACATGAAACAACCCGCGCAAGCTACGGCAAAGGCCCATGACCTGGTAAAAATGGCCGTGGCAAAAGTGCGCAGGCTGCAGCCGCTAATCGAGCCCAAACTTCCCATGACCCGCAAAGCCCTTGTTATCGGCGGAGGTGTTGCAGGCATACAGTCGGCCCTGGACATGGCAGACAACGGCTATGAGGTGATTCTGGTGGAAAAACAACCCTCCATCGGCGGTGTGATGGCCCAGCTGGACAAAACCTTTCCCACCATGGACTGCTCCATCTGAATCCTGGGGCCGAAAATGACGGATGCCGGTCGGCATCCAGGAATTAAGATTCACACCCTGAGTGAAGTGGTGGATATCAAGGGAAACGTGGGCAATTTCGATGTGAAAATTGTCAAAAAAGCCAGGTACGTAAATGAAAAAGAGTGCACCGCCTGCGGGGACTGCGCCCAAGTCTGCCCGGTGATCCGCCCGGATGAATTCAACCTGGGCCTTTCCTCCCGGCGCGCCATCTACTCGCCCTTTCCCCAGGCAGTGCCGTCTGCTTACGTTCTTAATGCCAATGAGTGCCTGGGAAACAACCCGGTGGTGTGCAGCAAGTGCCTGGAAGCCTGCGAAAAAAAATGCATCGACTTTCACATGTCCGATGAAACCTTTACAGAGCATGTGGGCACCGTCGTGGTGGCCACGGGCTTAAAGCCCCATGATCCTCGTGTTCTGGATGAATACGGTTACACCCGTTTTGAAAATGTCCTTACCAGCCTGGAGTTTGAACGCCTGGTCAACGCCGGCGGCCCCACCCAGGGAGAGCTTTTGCGCCCCACGGACCGAAAACAGCCTAAAAAAGTCGGCTTTATCCAGTGCGTGGGATCGCGTTCCGCGCGCCGCGGCAAACCCTACTGCTCCAATACCTGCTGCATGAATACGGTAAAAAGCACTCTGGTGTTAAAGGAGCACTACCCGGACATGTCAGTCAAGGTCTTTTACGTAGACATACGCGCATTCGGAAAGGGGTTTGAGGATCTCTACACCAGAAGCAGACGCCAGGGGGTGCACTACGTGAGGGGACTTCCCGGGCATGTGGAAGAACTGCCGGACAAAAGCCTTAGAGTTGCTGTGGAAAACGTTGGAACAGGCCTGCTTGACTACTACGAACTCGACATGCTGGTTCTGGCCATCGGCATTGAACCGGCAGAAAGCACCAACCGGCTCCAGGAAATGCTGGGCCTGCAGCTGACATCTGACGGATTCTTCCTTGAGGCCCATCCCAAGCTGCAGCCGGTGGATGCGGCAACCCGTGGCATCTTTTATGCCGGGTGCGCGGAAGGGCCCAAGGACATCAAGGAAAGCGTCACCCAGGCATCAGCTGCAGCCGTGCGCGCCATTAGGCTTATGCAGAGTGACCAAATCACCGCAGAGGCCATTGTATCGGAAATCGACCCTGAATTGTGCAATTGCTGCGGCAAGTGCGCCCAAGTCTGTCCCTACAACGCTATCACCGTAGATCCCAAAAACAAGATTCCCGCAAAGGTTGCCACGGCCGCCTGTGCGGGATGCGGCACGTGTGCGGCCGAGTGCCGGTTCGGGGCCATTACCATGAACCATTTTACCGACAGGCAGATATACGATCAGATAGACGCCATGCTCGAAGAAGGGGCCAAAGAAAAGATTCTGACATTTGCCTGCAACTGGTGCTCCTATGCCGGGGCCGACTATGCGGGCGTCTCCCGCCTCCAGTATCCGCCCAAAGCCAGGGTGATCCGCACCATGTGCTCCGGCCGGGTGGATGAGGATTTTATCTGGCACGGTTTTAAAAAAGGCGCACCGATTGTTTTGGTAAGCGGGTGCCATATCGGTGACTGCCATTACATTGATGCCAACCACTGGACTGTTAAACGAGTGGAAAAGGTCCGCAAAAAAATGGAGAAAAAAGGAATCCGGCCCGAACGGCTGCAGCTGGAATGGATAAGCGCGGCAGAAGGCGTGCGTTTTGCCGGGGTTATCAACAGGATGGAAGAACTGCGGCAGACGGTTTCGGAAAAAGAAATTGCAGAAAGCATCGCTTTGCTGGAAAAATAAAAGAAAAACAAAGTGTTGCCAAGGCGGTATTTTTGCAGAAAACAAACCCGTAAGCGCCGCACGAAAAAGGAGATCTTAAACCTTTTACGGCGCCATCTGAAAACCGATTTTTTACGAGGGCATCAACTTTTACGACATCAAAACCTGATTAAAATCTTCAGGGCCCCTTTTTGCCGGGCAGCTTGAAATGCTTCCAAGGTTTTTTCAAACGGGAAAATTCCGCTTATCAGTGCACTGAAATCAACCCCTGAGGCAAGGTAGTCCAAGGCCGGATCAAGCAGGCCGCAGCGGGAACCGATTATTGTAATTTCGTTTACCACAACCGGATTCATGTCAGTGTTCTGGCCCGAGGCAATGGTGCTTTTCAAAACCAGCCTGCCCCGGGGCCTGGTGTGAGCAACAGAGAAATTAAACCCGTCGGCACTTCCCGTGGCTTCTATTACCACGTCGTACTGGTTGTCGGGCATTTCATCAAGAAGTATGGTCGTGCAGCGGCTGCCGGCAACAAGGCCGAGCTTTTCAGGATGCTTGCCCACTTGGGTAATACTGGCTCCGGTGGTGCTTACTGCATGGTTAATCAATAGCCCAAGTTTGCCGTCGCCCACAATGAGAACTTCGTCATGGGGATAAATATTGATCTGTTCCAGGATCTCAAAGCCGGCGGCCAGCGGCTCGGTTAATACCGCTATTTCATCCGGGACAGAGTCCGGGACTTCCAGCAGATTTTCAACAGGTAAGGTGATATATTCCGCCAGAGATCCGTTTCGTCCGTAGATACCAAGTGTTGTGCGGCCCGGGCAGTGACGGCCGAGATTATTCCGGCAATAATGACAATCTGCTTTGTTGCAGGCACAATTGATATCACCCACCACCCGCCTGCCAATCCAGCTTTTCTCAGATGAGTTTACCTCTTTGACTGTCCCTGTGAATTCATGCCCCGGAATTCCGGTAAAGCCCATATAACCTTTGGTTATTTCTATATCGGTGTTGCAAATGCCCGCCATGTGAACTTCTATAAGCGCCTCTCCCAAAGGGGCCTGCGGCTTTGGAAAATCATCGACTGCCTTTAGCTCTTTGTCAAAAACAAGCGCTTTCATTGCAAAGGCCCCACTTACCACCTGCTACGGTATAGTTTGTTTATAACGAAATGTAATCCCTTTTTCAATTCATTGGAAATAAAAATGAAGAACCCGGCCGCTATCGCCGGCCGGCGATATAAATACTCAGCAAAACAATGCCTGCGCCCATGAATCCTGCAGGAGTCAATTTTTCTGCAAAAAACAAAAACCCGATTCCGATGCCGCACACAGGCTCAAACAGGGCGGTCACCGAGGCAACCTGGGCGGAAATGTAATTCTGCCCTTTGAAAAAAAGCGTATATGGAAGAGCCAGGGACACGGTTCCCAGCATCAGGAGAAAAGGCAGGTTGTGCCAGAAATGCCCGGCCGGAACCAGTATGCCAAATGGCAGCAGAATCAAAACCACTATCACACTACCCCAGAATGTCCTGATCCGGGAAGGCAGATCCCCGGCTAAAAACCGACCGAACAAAAACACCCCGGACAAAAACAGCCCCGAGAAAAGCGCACTGATAATGCCGATGAGTTCATCGGTTTCAGCTTTGAGCAAACCTGCAGGTTCACATATCAGGGCTGTACCAAAAAATCCCGCTCCCACGGCAAGCCAGGTCAGAAAAGTATTTTTTTCCTTCAGGATAAGCGGGCTGAAAATGGCGACGTAAATCGGCGCTGTATAATGGAGCAGCACGGCCTTGGCAACGGATGTTTTCATAATGGCGATATAGTAGGTGGTGGCCGTGCCGCACATGGAAATGCCCACTGCAAGAAGCACCAGGCGCTGCCGGCTGGTTAGCTGCCGCAAAGTTATGTCCCTTCGGCCCCGGGGAGTATAAATAATCCATAAAAAAAGCGGAATAACACCGATCAAGCCCCTGTAAAATACTATACTCAGCGAAGAATATGCTTCTATTGACCTCACCCATATGGGCACAAGGGCAAAACAAAAAGCACCCGCCAGGGTCATAAGAAGCCCTTTGAGATGTGGTGATAACCTGCTTTGTTTTTCAGGATATTTTTGCTGTATCGATTCTGAGTCCATGACAACTCTGGTATATAACATATCCATTCAGATTATACCATGGAGTCAAAATCCGGGCCAGAACGCAAGACAGCCGCAGTCCGGTATTTTTCCGAAGTGCGGCTGTTTTTACAGGCTTGTTTTGATGGAACCGTAAAAAGTCTGATTTCAGATGGGGCCGTAGAAAGTTCAAGATCAAGGCTTGCGCGATTTTGAAGAATGCAGCGTACTTAGCCGTACGTGAAATTCTGAAAAATCGCGCGTAACGCAGATATTGGACTTTTTACGGTGCCATCAATTTTTAATGACTGCCAGTTTTTCACCGGCGGCGTTTATGCCGGGCATCAACGAATTCAACACCCTGCCTGAGGACATCAAAAAATGATGGCCCTGGTCCATTGCGGAGACAACTGGGAAGACTTTGAAGAGACCGTCAAGGACTTCCGGTTTTTCGACCTGGCCCGGCAACGGCATTTTTATAATTTATAAAGTCCTTCTCAATGGAACCGTATTTTCCCGTCATCAAAATCAGCGGAACCCCTGAAGAACGCGGTCGCCAGCACGGCCGGCAACTCAAATACAGAATTCATCGAACCGTTGAATTTTATAAAAAACAGTTTCTGATACCCCAAGAAGATATCTTACGTATTTCCCGGGGATTTCAAACCAGCACCAAATCCTTTCGCAAGGATCTGTTTCTGGAAATCGAAACGCTGGCGGAGGCAGCCATGGTTGACCCGCTCTGGATTTACGCCCTGAACGGACGCACGGAACTTTTGAATCTCAACCCTATGGAATGCACCACTATGGCGTTCAAAAAACAGGGACTGATGGGGCAGAACTGGGACTGGGACATGGAAATGGAAAAACTGGCGGTCATCCTTGATATTGAAACCGACACCGGCACCCGAATTCTGACAATGACGGAACCCGGAATGATCGGTAAAATCGGCATGAACAGCCACGGCGTTGGGGTTTGTCTCAACTTCATGAGCATTGAAAATTATTCGCCCGCAGGCATTCCCCTCCATGTCCTGCTCCGGGCAATTCTGGAAAGCGAAGATCTTGCGGCGACCCGATCGCTTGTCACATCACATCTCACCGGCAAAGTCTGCAATCTGTTGATCGCAGACAAAAGCGGGCAAATGGAAAACATTGAAATCGCAGGAACCGAATTTTTCACCCTTCCGGTGGGAGACCGGTTTGTTCACACCAACCATTTCCTGACCAAAGTCGATTATGACCTGAAACTCTTTCCCAATTCCATGGACCGCTACAGACGGGCATCGGAACTGCTCAAAGCTGCGCACACCCCTGACATTTGCGCCATGAAAGCGATCCTCAAAGACCGAGGCGACGAAAATGCGCCCATCTGCCGCAAGCGGTTTTCCCATCCCTGGCTCACGGACGACACCTCCATCACTGTGGCGACCCTGATCATGGATTTTCAAAACCTTGACTTTCATATCACCCGGGGAAACCCGTTTGACAATCCCTTTTCCGTCTTTTCTTTACTGTCTGAAGGTGCATCTCCACCTGCCGCTCCAGATCCGTAAGCGTCCACTGATACACATAATCCGTTTTCCGCAGCTTAAATCCCAATTTCGCGTTGATGGCCTGCATGGGGCGGTTGTCCGGCGCCATGGTGGTGGTGATGTATTCCACTTCCGGAAACTTCTCCCGCATCAGGTAGAGCATTTCCGCTTTAAGCCGTTTGGCAAGCCCTTTTCGGCGGTGCCTGGCCGACACACCGGTAAAATACTGGATGATTTTGTGCGGTTCCCGGCGATGATACATAATATCGGTCATTGCGCTGATATCACCGTTTTTTTCCCTGGAGATCAACGTATACCACTTCACCCCTTTCTTTTTCAGATTTTCTTCCTCGATCCGCCGTGATGCCGGCGTAGTAATAATGGTCTGCTGCATATCGCCGGTGGGCCGCTCGTTGATAATTTCCGTGTAGGTCCGACAAAAGGCTTGGATATCGGCTGCCGGACAATCCTGAAAAAATTCAAACGTGGTATCCGGAAACTTGTTTCTGCCATTTTCCCGCCACTCCGCGGCCGCCTCCCAGTTGGCCCCGTCCATGTACATTCGGTGCTGTACTTCCTTGTGTACCACTTCCCCGGCGTAAGCTTCGCAAAACTTCCTTGCAGGCGTGTTGTCGATTTCCCCGGCAATGGTGGTTTTTTGTATCTTGCGCGCTTTTTTCAGCAGCTCCCTGAGCAGCTGGGTGGCGATCCGTTTTCGCCGGAAAGCCTTTTCCACAAGAATATTCATGTGACAGATGTTGCGATCCAGTTCATAACTGGGGGAAAGTTGGGTTTCATAGGAAAAAGACATCACCGCCACCGGTGTTTCCGTGTTATCGAAAACCAGGGTTCGCTCGGTTCGGTAAAGCGGGCTTGCCACCGACAGGCGGCGCTTTGCCGCATTCCGGTCCGGCAGCCGGGATTTTGGATTAAATTCCCGGAAAACCGATTCCGAAACCGCAAACCAGGCAGACCATAATTCTTCCGGCGCATCTTTGGGATCATAGACAATTGCCTGCAGATTTTCTGAAATTTGTTCAAAACACAATTTAATTTGCCTACCTTCGGCTTATATTAATGAGATGACAGAGAGGAATGACATCCCGTTTCCGCGGGATAAAAATATTATAGATTTTTGCAGAATACCACCTTTCCATCTCCGGGCGCATAAAAATCGGCCAGGATCGATTCGCAATGGTATCCGGTCTGCTGATAAAAACCCCGGGTCATCCTGTATTTCTCAGACTGAGAGGTGTCAACGTAAATTCGGGTGCCACCGGCTTTACCGATCAACGATTCCACCTCAGCCAAAATCATCCTGCCGATGCCCCGGCGCTGACTGTCCGGCTGCACTACAATCCAGTAAATATCATAACTGGAAACGGTGCAGGGAATTAGACCGTAGCAGGCATATCCCAAAAGCTGGCCGGCGATTTCAAGAAACACAAATGCGTAATCGCTGGCTGCCCCTTTTTGAAGCCGATCCTCCACCAGTTCCACCGCCACGTCAATCTCATAGGAATGGAAAAAATTTGTTGCAGCGGCCATCTCCCGGATCTCTTCGGCGTCCCCGGACCGC